>NZ_JBANBA010000019.1:0-107861 GCF_059803475.1 Bradyrhizobium sp. UFLA05-89
CTTGTGGACCGCAACCTCGCGCATGCCATGGCGGATGCGCACCTCGCCGGCCGCAACCGTCACCGCCACCCGCTCGCCGATCAGCCGCCACGGCACCGAGTAGCTGTTCGTGTCGACCTCGACGGCACAATCGTTGCCGACGACGCGGGCCAGTTCGCGCAACGATCCAAACGACGGCTGCCCGCCGAGCGGCTTCAACCGGTGTGCCTCGTCACGCGCAAAGCGGACGATCGGCGCCTCGCCGGTCGTGCCGTGGATACGCACGTTCGCCACCTCACGCTCCCACTCGGCGAGATGCGCCTCGAATGCCTCCCAGCTCGCGAAGGAATGCCCCGCGATCGCGTTCTTCTTCACGTAGCCGACGCCATTCTCCGTCTTGCCCTTCGTGCGCGCCCGATACGGCGCGCAGGCGCGAGGACGGAGGCCCCAATGCTTCGCGAACGCGACGAGCTTGTCGTTAAACTGAACCGACCGGCTCACCGCGTCGTGGCGCACCACGAGCGCGCGTGGATTGTCCATCAGCACTTCCTCCGGCACGCCGCCGAAGGTCGTGAACGCGCTCTCGAGCCCGGCAAACCAGTGCTCCTGCTTCTCGGCCCGGAACGCACGCACATGCAGCCGTCGCGAATACCCGAGCGTCGCCACGAACACGAATGCCTTGATCTTCGTGCTGCCGATCTCGACCAGGCGCTCGCCGAAGTCAATCTGCAGCTGTCGCCCCGGGGGCGTCTCGAACCGCGTCGTCGCCAGCGCTTCGGCCTTCAGCGCCTGGCGATAGGGCTGCACGGCCCGTTGCAGCGTTCGCCGGCTGACTGCCACGCCTTCCTCGGCCAAAAGGTCCTGGCGCACCACATCCGCATTGCCGCGGTGCCGAATGAACCTCTCGCGCAGCCAACCTTCAAGGCCATCGAGCCGCTTCGGACGCTCAGGCGACTTGAACGGCTTCACCCCGCCCGCCGCCACGTAGTCCTTCACCGTGTGATGGCTGCAGCCCAGCTGCCGCGCGATCCGCTTCAGACCCCACCCGCACGCCCTCAGGCGCAACATCTCCGCCACGTCATCCGGCGTCTTCATCACCTGCCCCCGTGGATCACTCCACGACGAGCCTTCCGTGATTCGTTCCTCGTTCATTCGCTCTCTCCTCGGCTATCCAAGGAGGGGGCAATTCCTCGTGACGCCGAGGGGGCAGTTTTCCATGGCGCGCGACAGCCTCGCCATCGATGACGAAGTGCTTCTGCCGGTTCTCCAGAGCAGCCTCGGCGATCCACGGATACCGCTTCGTCCAGTCGCTCCCGTTGCGAGACAGCAGGCGCACGCGCTCGTTCTCCCGGATCACGAGCATCCGGTAGCCATGTGCTTGACTTCGTGAAACCACTCCGGTCCAGACGGGACCTGCTTGCCCGCGGCCGCGAGACAGGGCTCGTACGCCATACGCATGGGCCGATAGGTATCGACGGCAGATCTTCGACTCGAAAGGGGCCGCTTTTCAGCGACCCCTTTTGCCGGTTGCAATCTTGTTCGGGATGAAATGCCAGCCCCGGCGGCAACCAAACTATCGGTATCTAAATGCCAAGTGGACTCCGGGTGATTACCGTTAACAGTACTGCCCCAATTCCGGTTTCGCCGTGGAGCTGTAGCGGTCCAAAGGTGGAGCGAACGCCTAGAATGTTCCCGCCCGAACGTCTGCATCTCCAGAGCGTTTTTGAGTGGAGCGATTTTCATGACAGGAGGACATCGTGAAACGCCTGCGGTTCAAACCAGACAAAGCGCTCGGAGAACGACTGATCAAGGAAGCCCGGCTAGCAAGAGAAAAGGCAAAACAACTACCACCTGGTAGGGAGCGTGAGGACCTTTTGAAGAAGGCCCATGACGCTGACGTCGCCGCCCGGATCGATGGGTGGTTGCGTTCTTCGGGACTGCGCCCACCAGAATAAGCTGTTGCGAGTTCCTCGCGCGAAATGAAACTTAAATGCGCAACTTTGCGTTGGGCATGATGGATGACAGAGAACTTCAAACCCAAAGCGAACGAGCCCTTGTCGTAGTCACGCTCAGTACGGCAACGTTGATTGCGTGTGTCGCCCTCCTAATTTCTAACGGGTAGGTCCCGTTAGCTCTCGTGCAGCTCCAACCAGCCGCGCTCGACTGCCGTCTTGGTGCCTTCGCAGAACTCCGGTCGCCGGGCCGGTCTGGCATTCCGTTTGGTCACATGTGCCAGATGCACGCCTATGTTTCGCGGGACATCCTTCTCTAGTTTAACGTTGGTCCGGCCGCTACCGAGTCTCGCAAAGTTATGTCGGGGGCATTGCGCTGAAATTCTCTGCGCGAACGTTAGTTATCGGACAGACCGCACCAACTAGCGACTCTAACATATCACCCGGCGACAGGCTTAGGACTGGGCGCTGTGAGTAGGCATCCCGGAGCCACTGACACTCCCAAACAAGCAGTAATTGCAAACAGAATTGGTGTCGCCAGTGAACGAGTTCACATATTGCGCGACTGGCTCAGAACTAAAGTGATTACGGAATTCGTGGTGGAAATATCTCTAATCCAAGAGGGGTATCATCATGAGAAATCTGTTCTTAATCGCAACCGCCATCGCCTCCGTGGCAGGTGCGACGACCCATCAAGCTCGCGCGTGCACTTTGCGCTTTCCAACTTTTGAAGTGACGGGCTTCCCGATCTCGCGGCTGCAAGTGGCAGTGCTGGGAGGAGCCCGGGTTGAAGAGAGTTCGCCTACGCCAACGCTGGTATCGGCGGATATGCCCGCTTCTCCCCATCAGATCGCGGTTCTGACACCGCGCCCAAAACCACGGATAGTTGAGGCTTCGGCGGATCTCAGCCAACTCACCGTGGGCCGGACGCGGCCTAGCTCAAAGAGCACGGCAGAGAGCTGTGCCACTGAGTGATATTGGCAGCCCCTGTAACCTTGCGCTACCCGCCTTCGGGCGGGTGTCTCTTTTCGTAGTGCCCCCAGCAACCGAACTCCTAGCCGCGATCTCGACGATTTTTCGCGCGGCGACTTTCGGGGCTGGCGAAGGGGCATTCGACGGTGAGTTTTATGCGGCGGTCTGACCGTGTGCGGTGTGGATATGAGCGTCGAGCGTCGGCAGCGCGCCCATTATTGTGGGGATGAATGACGACTTCAAGCGGGGGCGCCGGCCGCGCGTAATGTTTCGGCAAAAGTCAGCCATGGCGCTGCACCACGATAAGGAAGCGGACAACAGCCGCTGACCGAGAAGTCCGGTTCGTGCTCCAGAAGGGCCTCGACTGTACTCTGCGCGCATTGGTGATCGCCCGCGCGCCAGCAGGTGACTGCTAGGGCAGCCAGGTTGGGGCCCACGCCAGGAGCCAACTGGTTAGCCCGTTCGAACCAGGCTCTCGCTTCATCAAGGCGACCTGCGTCGAGGTGGCCATAGCCTGCGAACCGACTGTAAAGGTGCACATAAGGATCTCGAGTTTCGATGCCGACAGCCCGCATCGCGCTCTTGGCTCCCGCATCGGGATCGCCCGAAAACACCTGGGCGGCACCCAGCGCCCACATGGCCATGTTGAAGTCCGGATTAAGTTCAAGCGAGCGCCGCGCCGCGGCTATCGCATCGCGGTGCCGGTGCCGTCCGAACAGCAGCAGCAGGGAATGCGCAGTGTGGTTTACGTCGCTCTTGTTGTTCACCCGCACCGATTCCTCGACCCGGCGAACAGCAAGGTTAAGGACAGCGTCGTCCGGCCTGCTGAAACCGTAAAGGAATTCTGCAGTTCCAAGTCCCGAGCCGGCCATCATCAGCGCCATGAAGTTTTTCGGCTGGAGCTCCAGAATTTGCTCCGAGATTACCCCGCCGCCGCGCCAGCCCTCCTTCGTCGGCGTAAAAAAGCTCACGCCCGCCAGCGCCAAGAGCTCTTCGACCGAGAGTTCGTCCAGGGGACGATTGGCGAGTCTGTCGGCATCATCCGCTGCCACCCGGCGCCGCACGCTCATGGCCACTCTTGGCGCGCAACGGTCTAGAACATCGAACAGGCTATCGCAGTGCTCATCGTATCGTTCCGACCAGATCTGCTTCTCTTCCTCAGCCGACAGCAGCCGCGCAAAAATCCGGTGCCGGCTTTCGCCGATGTGCACCGCGCCTTCCAGCACGTAGTGTGCCTTGGCGCGATTGGCTGTAAGTTCAAGCCCGGTCAGGCGTGAGAGACAAGAGTTGAGTTCGTGACAGAGATCGTTCGCAAACCGTTGTTCGGCTTCACCGGAAGCTTCAAACTTGCAAAGGAACAACCGCGGCTTCCCCTCCGCACGCAAGCTTGTCAGTCGCTTCGGCCACGACCAGACCCGTATAGGACGCGCGATGTTCTTGAACTTCCGCTCGCCATTGTCGAAGAAGGTTGCCTGGACAGACAGCGCAGCATTTTCCTGGACCGATTGCGAGATCAGCACTCCGCCCGGCTCGGCCATGCCTTCCAGCCGCGCCGCGACATTGACCCCGTCACCATAGATATCGCCGTCGTCGCGAATGACATCGTCCAGGTTGATCCCGATGCGCAGTACGATACGGTCTTTCTCGGAAGTCGCGCCTTCTCGCCTGGCGATCGCCTTTTGCAGATCGATGGCAAATTGAGTTGCCTTTGCTGCACTTGCGAATTCGGCCAGAAACCCGTCGCCGGTCAGCTTGACCACGCGTCCGCCGTGGCTTGCAACGGCTGGATCGACCAACTGTGTGCGCAGTTCCTTGAGCCTTCCGAACGTCCTGAGTTCGTCCGACTCCATCAAACGGCTGTATCCGACTACGTCGGCGGCAAGGATTGCGGTGACGCGACGTTCCATTCTGCGCTCCCTCAGAACGGCCGGAGCTCAGCATATTTCAAACAGCCGAATTGCCAAGGCCCGCCCCGTCAGAAGGTAGCGAAAGACGATCCGACCCTATGTCGGTAGATGACAGCAGTGCTTTGTTGTCCACAGTGTCGATCGCGACACACCGCATTGGCGCGACTCGTCGTAGGCTTTTGCCGCGTCCTTCACGGCGCGTTCTCCCTTAGCCTGGAGCCCGCCGCGAATGGCGGGCTACCTTCGATAGGACGCATTAGTTGTAGGAGCCGCACGTAGGTCCCGCTCTTGTGCAGCTCGAGCCAGCCGCGCTCGACCGCCATCTTGATGCCGGCGCCGAACTCCTCACCACTGACCTTCAATGTGTAGAGGAACGGCGCGTTTATCTTCTCGATGTGGGTGCGGCCGTCCTGTACTGGCTCGATGCCAATGGCGATCTCGACCAGCTTGCGCGCTGCAGCTTCTGGGTTGGCGAAAGGGCGTTCGGTGGTTAGCTTCATGCGGCGATCAGGCAGTGGGCACTTCGGACATGGGCTGACGCTCGAACTACTCGGGAAATTTTCGAGTGAACGTAGCGGTTCCGAGATTTGCATTCCCAGAGCCGAGGGCCGTAACGCTCATCTGGTAGCGGTGGCTGCCTTTTGGCGGCGCCGGTGGGTTGTACGTTTGCAGCGCTCCGCAGGGCACGCTGTTTTGGCCGGTGTAGGCCACAACGCCTCCACCATGATTTCCAGCCGAGTAATCGAGATCATCCATGTGGAATTGAAGCGACGTCGTTCCCTTTGGCACGCCAGAAAGCGCGATGACAGGTGAGGGGCCGGCGCCACACCAGCGGAAGCTCATCGAAAAAGCAGATGCATCCGCTGTACTGAGTGCAAAAAACGCAGTTGCAAAAGCCGCTAAGCGAAAATGCATGTCTTCCTCGATTTGAATACTCCGACAGATTTGCACTAGCGGTCGATCGTTAAAACCGAGTTATGGTTGCCTCTGCAAATGCGCGCCCCCAGCCCGGAGGGGGCGGCATGGCCCAGCGCATCAACACCATCTTACTTCCGGCGTCGGTGTTGCGTAGGACGGGCGCAGAATAATCGGGGAATACGCCGGGCATCAGCGCGAGGTTGCGTAGAGATTGCACACTACGCGCGGAGATTACCGAGAATGGGCAAACGCCAACACCGAGGCCGGCTCTCAGCATGTGTTTACTTCTTGAGAATGCCAATATCGGTGTTGCCCAAGTTTTTCATTGCCCGATTGGCGGCGGGCGTATCCACCGCGTTGTCGTGCGAGGTTGGAGCCTGAGTAATCGAGGAAGCATCCACGTCGCCGCCGGTTGTTGAGTGGCTAAGCGCGTTGCCCGTGTTGGGACCGGAGAAGCCCGCAGTGCCGCTTATGGTATGCCCGGTCGATAGGGTGCCGCCCGCATAACCTGTGGACCCGGTGGCCGCAGTTCCACTTGCCGCTGAGCTGCCACTGCTCGATCCACCCGCACTCTGGGCCAAGACGAGCGAAGAGCCGCCAACAAGTAAGATCAAGATTATGGCGATGTGGTTCATAGAGTGGTCCTCTACATGAATAACCGCTCAATGAGTTGCACGTCCGATAGTTCCGCGGGGCCTACCGCTCTCCCGACCACAGTCGAAGGCGGGTTGCTGGAGGGAGCGTCAATCCTGCGCAACCGAGCGGCGGCTCGTTCAACTCGTCGGCCTTGGCGAGGCACGCCGCCGCCCTCGCGCCGGAGCTGATCCACGACGACCGCGTCGATGTTGGGCCTGACGCCAGATCGCGCGTGCAGCGCGCCGTCATGCCGGACAGATGCGTAAGGACGTGTCTACGATCCGGTCGATCCGTTCCTCGGCCGCGTCGCGCCGTAACAAGGTGCGCTTCTACTCCATGCGCGGCGATCGCCGATGCTCACGTCGCCGCAGGTAGGCAACGCGGCTATGGTCGAGCGGAAAGCCGCCATCTTGCCGCTTGATCGACGGGCGGGCGATCATTGCTGACGGTCTCGGTCATCGTGGTCGTTCCTGATGCGCTAACCATACGGCCTGACGCCCATTAGCGACGGCGTCATTACGGTTGGTGAGATCAAAGTCAACGATCCGAAGGTGGACAAGATCAAGCTTCGCCACCGCGTCGGCATGGTCTTCCAGCAGTACAATTTATTTCCGCACAAGACAGTGCTCGAGAACGTGGCGATGGCGCCCATTCAGGTGTTGAAGGAGGCTCGGCCGCTCGTCGAGGAACGTGCCCGCAAGCTGCTTGGCGAGATGCGTCTGCCAGGCAAGGCTAACTCCTATCCCGGAGAACTGTCGGGCGGCCAACAGCAGCGCGTCGCAATCGCATGGAGCCCGAGGTCATCCTGTTCGACGAGGTCACGGCGACGCTCGATTCGGAGATGGTCAAGGAAGTCCTTGCCGCCGTCCGGAAGGTTGCCGAGGACGGGACGACCTGCATTCTCGTAACCCATGAAATGGGCTTCTCTCGTGAGGCCGCCGACCATATTTATTTCACCGACAAGGGTGTATCGTTGAGCATGCACCGCCAGCAGAGTTCTTCACGCGCGCGAGCGATCCGCGCACGAAAGAATTCCTCTCCAAAGTCTTGTAGGCACCCACAGCTTCCGTCGGACTTCAACACGGCCACAGTTCCATGACCGAGCAAGCAGATTTCGTCGTCATAGGTCTTGGCGCCATGGGCAGCGCCATCCTCTATCAGTTGGCCAAGCGCGGCGCGCATGCGATCGGAGTTGACCGTTTCGCGCCCCCGCACCGTATGGGGTCGAGCCACGGGGAAACCCGTATAACGCGGCAGGCGGTCGGTGAGGGCAGCGACTACGCTCCACTCGTCCTCAACTCCCACCGGATCTGGCGCGAGCTCGAAGCGGATACCGGAGAGAAGCTGCTGAATGATTGCGGAGTTCTGGTCATGGCGCCGGGCACGGGACCTACCTCGCACCATGGCAAACCGGACTTTGTCGCGCGCTCGATCGAGGTGGCGCGGGATTTCGGCATCAAGCACGAGATTCTCGACGGTGCGGAAGTCGCCCGTCGTTTCCCTCAATTCCTGGGCCTCGCCGGAAACGAGAAGGCTTACTTTGAGCCGGGCGGCGGTTATGTTTTTCCCGAGCGCTGCATCGCGGCGCAACTGAACCAAGCCATGCGGCTCGGCGCGCAAATCCGCACCGGCGTCGAGGTTCTTTCGGTCGACCAGCACGGCAAGGTCCGCATCGAGACCTCGAGCGGGACGATCCAGGCACAGCAGGCGGTGGTCGCGGCCGGTAGCTGGACGGCGCCCTTGTTGGGCGCGCCATTCGACCGTCTTCTGACGGTCAATCGTCAGGTGCTTCACTGGTACGAGCTCGATGATCTCGCAGCTTACGGGCCCGACGCGCCGGCTTTCATCTGGATGCATGGCGCGACCGACGTCGACTATCTCTACGGCTTTCCTCCACTGCCGGGCGATCGCCGCATCAAGGTTGCCACCGAGCAGTACGAGACGCTGACCACCGCGAACACTATCGACCGCGACGTCTGTCCGGCGGAGTCGGCCGAGATGTATCGAACGCATGTAAAGGGGCGGTTGGCAGGTGCGACGCCCTGCGTTGCCCAGGCAGCCGCCTGTCTCTATACCGTCACTCCCGATCGAGGTTTCATCATCGACCGGCACCCGCGTCACGATCGAGTTTTCGTGGTCTCGGCATGTTCCGGCCACGGTTTCAAGCACTCGGCCGGAATCGGCGATGTCGTTGCCGAACAATTGACCGGCGGGCGTAATCGGGTCGATTTGACTTCGTTTTCGATCGCTCGCTTTGAGTAGTTCCAGGCGAGGAAGCGAAGATCCAATGCTTGAGCGTCTCATTTCTCAAGCGGCCATTTTGAGGCGACGGAGTCTCGCGCCAGGGGTGCTGTCAGAGACGCATGTGGGCGCTGCGACCAGTGAATGCGGGCGCGGTGTTCGTCCATGGCGTGGATCATTGCCGAGCAGATCGGCCCGCTGACGCGTTGTGGCGCCGATGCGTCTCCACCAGGCGAAAGCGCGCAGGTCGTACGCGCATGGATACGCGATAAGCCTCGCTGCCGAAACACTGATCTGGCGCATCAGGCGAGGAGCTTGTCCAGCGTGATCGGGAAGCGGCGGATGCGCTTTCCGGTCGCGTGATAGACGGCGTTCGCAATTGCTGCGGGGACGCCGACGATGCCTATTTCGCCGAGGCCCTTGACGCCAAGCCTATTGATGCGGTCGTCGCGCTCCTCGACGAAAATGACATCGATGTCGTGAACGTCGGCATTCACGGGGATGTGGTACTCGGCGATATTCGCGTTCATGATCCGGCCGTAGCGGTGATCCATCAAAGTCTCCTCGTGCAGGGCCATCCCGATCCCCCAGACCACGCCGCCCATGATCTGGCTGCGGCCGGTCTTGGTGTTAAGGATCCGTCCGGCCGCGACCGCGCTCACAACTCGCGTGACGCGGATGACGCCGAGTTGCTCGTCGACTTTCACCTCGGCGAATACGGCCGAATGCGTGTTGCGGGCGTGCGACTTGTCCTCCGCGAAGTGATTGAGCTTCTGCTTCTCGATCCGCTCGAGCTTCCCGTATCGCATCGCATCCGCGATCGAGACCGCACGGCGTTTTTCGCCGTTGCTGGCGATCGTGCCGTCGACGAGGATGACGTCGGCTGCATCGATATCAGCGAGCGGCGAGCCGGGCATCGCGCCGGCAAGATGCGCGAGCTCCTGGCGAATGTCCTCGGCTGCTCCGAGAACCGCATGCGCGCTGGATGCAGCCATCCAGGAACCGCCCTCGACGGGCGCTTGCGGCAGCGTCGAGTCCGCGAGCTTGACGCTGATGTTCTCGATCGGCAGCCCAAGTGTATCGGCTGCTACCTGCGCCACGATGGTGTAGGTGCCGGTGCCGATGTCGGACGCCGCGCAGGATACCTCGGCATGGCCATTGGCGGTCAGCACGATGCGTACCGCGACCGGCATCTGCAGCGCCTCCCACACGCCTGTTGACATGCCCCAGCCGACCAGTTCCTTACCATCACACATCGAGCGAGGGGCAGGATTGCGCTTGCCCCAGCCGAAGGCCTCCGCGCCGCGGGCGTAGCATTCGCGCAGCTGCTTGCTGGTGTAGGGGAGGTCTTCGCTCTGGTCGCGATCCGAGTAGCACTTCAGACGCAGTTCGAGCGGATCGAGCTTGAGCGCGACCGCCAACTCGTCCATGGCGCATTCGAGCGCGCAGACGCCGGAGGCGGCTCCGGGCGCGCGCATGTCGCAAGGAGTGGAGACGTCGAGATGGACGAGCTTGTGAGAATAGCGACTGTTCGGGCTCTTGTAGAGTTGTTCCGCCCAGCCGCTGTCGTTGCGCGAGAAATCTTCGTAGCGTGAGGTGATGGCCGTGGCCTCGTGCGTAACCGCCTCGAGCATGCCGTCGGGCCTGGCGCCGAGCGCGACGCGCTCAATCGTCGCCGGCCGGTGGCCGAGCCCGTACATTTGTCGCCGCGTCAGCACGACTCGAACGGAGCGCTTCAGCGCGAGTGCGCCGAGCGTTGCCAGCACAACTTGATATTGCGGCCGCAAGCCGGAGCCGAAGGCGCCGCCGACATAGGGCGAGAGCACGCGGATGGTATCGGGCTTTTTGCCGAACACGCTGCAGAGAAACTTTTGGACGTTCTGGACGCCTTGCGTCTTGTCGTAAACCGTGAGCCTGCCGTTGCCGTCCCAGACGGCCGTGGTCGCAAAGAGCTCCATCGGGTTGTGATGCTCGGTCGGAATGAAGTAATCCGCCTCGTGCCGCACGGCCGCTTCGGCAAGGGCGCCTGCGGCGTCGCCGCGCGGCTTGTGCGGCTCCTTCACCTTGACCGCCTTATTGCACTCGGCTTCGAGGTCGGTCGCAAATGTCCGCTCCTCCTCATATTCGACTTGCACCAGCGTCGCGGCGAATTTCGCGGTTTCCCAGTCCTCCGCCATGACGAGCGCGATTGGCTGGCCGTTGAACTTGATGGTGTCGTCATAGAGCGGACGGAATGGCGATCCGTCGTCCGGCGCCACCTCATCCATCCAGGCCTCGTCCTTGTTGGCGAGCGGCGGGCGATGCGTATGGGTGAGCACGTCGAGCACGCCCTTCACGTTCAGCGCCTCGCTGGTGTCGAGGCGGGTGATGCGGCCCCGTGCAATGGTGGCCTCGACGACGAAGCCATGGACGAGCCCGTCGGCGGCGAATTCGCCGGCGTATTTGGCTGCCCCTGTGACCTTGGCCCGGCCGTCGACGCGGGACGTTGGTGTTCCGACATAGGCGTTCATCGGTCCCTCACGCGATCTTCTTGTGAGCCTGGGATTGCGGCGTGGCGTTTGCGGCCTGCATCAGCGTCCGGACAATGGCGCGGCGCGCGAGCTCGATTTTGAAGCCGTTATGCGAATGGGCTTTTGCCCCCTGCAGCAGGAGATCCGCAGCGCGCGAGAAATGATCTGCCGTCGCGGCCTGGCCGCGCAACGCCGCTTCCGCTTCAGGGCTGCGCCAGGGCTTGTGCGCCACGCCGCCGAGCGCCATGCGCGCCTCGCCGATGGCGTTGCCCTCGAGTTCGAGCGCAGCAGCGACCGAGACCAGGGCGAAGGCATATGACAGTCGGTCGCGGATTTTCAGATAGCTGTAATGACCGGCAAAGCCGCGTGGCGGCAGTTCGATTGCCGTGATGATCTCGCCGGTATCAAGATTGGTGTCGATGTGAGGCGTGTCGCCGGGAAGCCGATGGAAATCGGTTAGCGCCATCGTGCGCTCGCCGGACGGACCGGCGATGTGGACGAGGGCGCCGAGCGCAGCGAGCGCCACGCTCATGTCGGACGGATTGGTCGCGATGCAGGAGGCGCTCATGCCGAGGATGGCATGGTTGCGGTTGAGGCCGTCGATCGCCGAGCAGCCGCCGCCCGGCGTTCGCTTGTTGCAGGGCGTTGCCGTATCATAGAAGTAGGCGCAACGCGTTCGTTGCAGCAGATTGCCGCCGACTGAGGCCATGTTGCGCAATTGCGCCGAAGCACCGGCGAGGATGGCGCTGGCGACCAGCGGATAGCGCTGCTCGATCAGTGGATGGTAGGCAAGATCCGAGTTCGACACCAAGGCACCGATGCGCAGTCCTCCGTCGGCCGTCTCCTCGATCTTGCGGAGCGGCAGACGGGAAATGTCGATCAGCCGGGAGGGCTCTTCGACATTTTCCTTCATCAGGTCGATCAGATTGGTGCCACCTGCGATGAGCTTGGCGCCGGGATGGGCGGTGAGCAGGAGGATCGCGTCAGCGACGTCGTCGGCGCGGGAATACTGGAAATTGATCATGGCCGGCCCATTGCCTGTTGGATGGCGGCGACGATGTTCGGATAGGCGCCGCAGCGACAGAGATTCCCGCTCATCAGTTCCCGAATCTCGTCAGAATCCCTGGCACGTCCTTCGGACAGGAGGCCGACGGCTGAACAAATCTGTCCTGGGGTGCAATATCCGCACTGGAATGCGTCGTGATCGACGAACGCCTGTTGCAGAGGATGCAGCGCGCCATCCCTGGCAAGACCTTCGACTGTCGTGATCTCCGCCCCATCCTTCATGACGGCCAGTGTAAGACACGAATTGACCCGTCGGCCATCGACCAGCACCGTGCAGGCGCCGCATTGACCATGATCGCAGCCTTTTTTGGTGCCGGTCAGCCCAAGATGGTCACGCAATGCGTCCAGCAGCGTGGTCCAGGGAACGAGGTCCAGCGTGTGCCTGACGCCATTGACGATGAGGTTGGTTGGGATGCGGTCGGCAATTTGATTTGCGGCATCGGCCATGTCTTTTTCCTGCGGTGGAGGCCGAGCTGAGAAGTCAAGTCTGTTGGCGCGAGCGCGCGTCAGTTTCTGCTGGCCATTAGCGCCCAACGGTCAGCCAATCTCTTGGTTCCACGCAGTGATTTCCTCTGCGGCGAGGAAACCGTCAGCTCTCCGATACGTGGTGTCGCCCAGTTGACGACCTCGCGGGTCGCGTCTTGTCGTGTGGAGCAGCAACTGACCCAAGCCAAGTCCGGCGCGATGGACGAATCCTTCCATCAGGAACCAAGGCAATCACGGTCCATTGTTCGAAGCAGAGCTGCGGACGGCGGCTCGACGAAGATGTTTCGTCGTTCTCACGCAGAAATTAGAAATAGAACGTGCGCGATCGAGGCTGCGATGCGGCGCAGGATCGTTCCCGGCCGGACCGTCAACCATGACGGCGCTCATCTGGTGGCGTGGGCGGGTATCGGTCACTGGCCTCGGCGTATTCGAGCCTTCTGCAAACGCGCGAGTTGCAGCCTTGTTGGTTAGGATCACATTTCATTCCTTGAACAGAACGTCATGGTCGCGCGCAAAAGTCGCCAGCAGTGGCAGAGCGGCGCCGCCGATTGCACGCGCATCGCGACCGACCGAGCCTTCCACCACCACGGCGTCTGTGAGTCCTTGCCGGTCCATGTGTGCCCATTGCGAGTTGGTTCTCTCGACAAGACGGCGCCTCACGTCAGCCGGAAAGGCACCGTCGATGACGATGGCTTCAAAGTCGATAACCGCCAGCAATGCGGCGATCGCCTGCGCCAGGGCTTCGGCGGCTTCGGCAATCCAGGCCTCGAGTGGCTCCTCAAAGCTCGACCAATCGTCAGGTGAGAGCCAGATGTCAGTGCCGCGTCGACCGGCGGCGATGAGCCGACGCTCGAGTCGATAGATGGAGGCGGTGCGGATCAACTGTTGAAGTGTGGTCTCGCCGCTCTCTTCCCGTCGCATGATCGGCAACGAGCCGAACGCTCCGGCGTTGCCGCTACGACCCGGAAACAGACTGCCGTTCAGAACGATGCCGCCGCCGACGAATGTTCCGACATAGAAATAAGCGAAGTCGCGGTAGGCTGCTCCCGCACCGAAGGTGAGTTCGGCCGCACATGCCGACGTCGCGTCGTTGTGGACGCGGATCGGCCATGCGCCAAAGCGGCGCGAGAATTCGATGGCAACGTTGAAGTCGCGCCACTTGCCGAGTGCACCGGGTGGCGTTTGCAGATCCGCCTCCCAATTCCACAGTTCAAAGGGCATTGCGACGCCGATGCCGCTGATCCTGCCTTGCAGATTCTCCGGAAGTGCGGCGAGAAGATTAGGCATCTCGCGTTCCGCAAAAGCCATGATGTCCTCAGGCGAGGGGAAGGCGTAGATCATGCGGCGCCTGGCGCGGATGCCGGCGACGAAGTCCATCAACACCAGATCGGAACTGCGCCTGCCGATCATCAGGCCGAGCCCGAAAGCACCGTCTGGATTGAGCGAGTAGGGGACAGACGGCTGGCCGATACGCCCTCGCTGCGGCTCGCCGGCGCGCAGCAGTCCGTCGGCTTCCAGCCGGTTGATGATGACCGTCGTGGTCTGGGTCGACAGGCCGGTCAGGCGCGCGATTTCGACCTTCGCGAGGCTGCTATGGCGCCGGATCAGGGAGAGGATCAGGCGCTCGTTGTAAAGTCTCACCCCTGTCTGGGTGGTGCCGCGGCTTCCACCCGGCAACGTTACCGGCGCGTTGGCCCCGGCGCCTGGGGCTGCATCATCCATCCTCGGCTCCCAAACCCTTGAGCTGTCTCGCTTTCGCAGCAGCCTAGCGGTCACAATGAACGGAGAGAAGCCAAGCGTCAATTAATAAATCGGAATGATTTATTTATTGACTCGGAGGTTTCTATGCCCTTAGGATCGCCAAATACGCGGATCGAACCGCTTACCAAACAAACGTCCCACGGGAGGGGATCAATGCGTCAGTCAATCGGGCTATTCACCGCACTCGTGCTTGCTTCGTGCACAACCGGCGCTTCCGCCGCCGACAAGCCGATCGTCGGGCTCATCACCAAGACCAACACCAATCCGTTCTTCGTGAAGATGAAGGCCGGTGCAGACGAAGCGGCCAAGGCCAATGACGTCGAACTGCGCTCCTTCGCCGGCAAGGTCGATGGCGACAATGAGAGCCAGGTGGCAGCCATCGAGAACCTGATCGCCGCCGGTGCCAAAGGCATCCTGATCACGCCGAACGACTCTCGCGCCATCGTGCCGGCCGTGGAGAAGGCGCGCGCGGCCGGCATTCTGGTCATAGCCCTCGATACCCCGCTCGATCCGCCGAATGCGGCAGATGCAACCTTTGCCACCGACAATTTCCTGGCTGGTCAGTTGATCGGGCAGTGGGCCGCGAAGACGCTCGGCGCCAAGGCGGCATCTGCGAAGATCGCACTTCTGGACCTCAACGTGAACCAGATCTCGGTCGACGTTGCCCGAGACCAGGGTTTCCTGAAAGGCTTTGGCATCGATCTCGGCAATCCCGCCAAGATCGGCGACGAGAAGGATGCGCGCATCGTCGGTCACGATGTGACGCTCGGCAGCGAGGAAGGCGGTCGCAAGGCGATGGAAAACCTGCTGCAAAAAGATCCCGGCATCTCGCTTGTCTACACCATCAACGAGCCGGCCGCGGCTGGCGCCTACGAGGCCTTGCGGTCCGTCGGCCGCGACAAGGACGTGCTGATCGTTTCGGTCGACGGTGGTTGCCCCGGCGTGCGCAACGTGAAGGATGGCGTGATCGGTGCCACGTCGATGCAGTTTCCGCTGCTGATGGCGGCGAAAGGCGTCGAGGCGGTCAAGGCCTTCGCCTCAGATGGCGGAAAGCCCAAAGCTTCGCCCGGACTCGACTTCTTCAATACTGGCGTCGAGCTCGTCACCGACAAGCCGGCAGCGGACCTGCCGTCGATCGACAGCGCCGCCGCCTTGAAGAAGTGCTGGGGCTGATCGCGTCGCTGACTTTTTACCTCTGGCAAGGAGAGGTGCCCGGCATCTGGGCGCCGGATAACAGCGGAGACTTTCGCCCTGAGCGCTATGGGCGCGTCTTACGCATGCAACGAGGAAAACGGCCATGACCGATATCGGCAACAGCCGACCCGCTGCCCAGGCCTTCGAGCTTCTGGTCGACAAGAGCGACTCTCGTGTGGCTGAATTCGAGGTGCGTGCAAGATCGCCGTTGCAGAAACTTCAGCACTTTCTGCATGCCAATCCGACGGCGGTGCCGGCGATCGTGCTGTTGCTCGGCGTTGCGGCGTTCGGGCTCATCGTCGGCCCGCGCTTTCTATCGATGTTCAATCTGTCGCTGATCATCCAGCAGGTCACCATCATCGGCGTCATTGGCGCGGCCCAGACATTGATCGTGATCACTGCCGGCATCGATCTGTCGGTTGGGGCCATCATGGTGCTGTGCTCCGTGATCATGGGCAAGCTTGCAGTCACGATGGGACTTGCCGCTCCACTGGCGCTTGTGATCGGCATCGCCGTTGGCGCAGGCTGCGGGGCTCTCAACGGCACGCTTGTCACGCGCGTGAAGCTGCCGCCCTTCATTGTGACGCTCGGGACCTGGTCGATCTTTTTCGCCCTCAATCTCTGGTACTCCGCCTCGGAAACCATCCGTTCGCAGGAAGTGGCGAAAGTCGCTCCGCTGCTACAGGCGCTCGGTAAACCGGTGGACGTCCTGGGGGCCCGCTTTACCTATGGTTCCTTCTTCATGCTGGGGCTCATCGCCTTGATCTGGTTCGTGCTCAATCGCACGGCCTTCGGCCGCCATCTTTATGCAGTTGGCGATGACCCCGATGCGGCACGCCTGGCCGGCATCAGGACCGACCGCATCCTGTTCTCCGTCTATGTGATTGCCGGCATGATTTGCTCGCTCGGCGCTTGGGCTCTGATCGGGCGCATCGGTTCGATCAGCCCGCAGGCCGGCCAGACGGCCAATCTCGACAGCATCACGGCAGTGGTGGTCGGCGGCGCCAGCCTGTTCGGTGGACGCGGATCGATCATCGGCACGCTGATCGGCGCCCTGATCGTCGGCGTGTTCCGAAACGGCCTCGCGTTGTCCGATGTGGACGTGCTGTGGCAGGAATTCGCCGTCGGCTGGTTGATCATCATCGCCGTGGCGCTTGATCAATGGATTCGCAAGGTGTCGGCATGAGCATAGCTGCGAACGTTCAGAACTCCGAGCCGCTCGTGCAGGCGCGCGGCCTCGTCAAGCGCTATGGCCGCGTGACGGCGCTCGATCACGCCGACTTCGATCTCTATCCGGGTGAAATCCTTGCCGTGATCGGAGACAACGGCGCGGGAAAATCCTCGCTCATCCGCGCGCTTTCGGGCGCGCTCGTTCCTGATGCCGGCGAGATCAGGCTCGATGGCAGGCCGGTCGCATTCCGCTCGCCGCTCGATGCGCAGGCCGCCGGCATTGAGACGGTTTACCAAACGCTTGCGCTGTCGCCGAGCCTTTCGATCGCCGACAACATGTTTCTCGGCCGTGAATTGCGCCGGCCGGGCCCGCTCGGTTCAATCTGCCGCATGCTCGACCGCAAGGCCATGCAGCGCATCGCTCGCCAGAAGCTCACCGAGCTTGGTCTCATGACCGTGCAGAGCATTAACCAGCGTGTCGAGACTTTGTCGGGCGGTCAACGCCAGGGCGTGGCGGTCGCAAGAGCCGCCGCTTTCGGCTCGCGCGTGGTGATCATGGACGAACCGACTGCGGCTCTTGGCGTCAAGGAATCGCGTCGTGTGCTGGAGTTGATCCTCGACGTGCGGCGGCGGGGCGTTTCCGTGGTCCTGATCAGCCACAACATGCCGCACGTGTTCGAGATCGCCGATCGCATCCATATCCATCGGCTTGGCCGGCGACTGACGGTGATAGATCCCAAGTCCTATACGATGTCGGATGCGGTGGCGTTCATGACCGGCGCGCGCGTACCTGCCGAGATTGCGGCCTAAGGGATTCAAGGCAAGATCTATCGCAGCCCTTTTTGCAATGGGGGTGCGATCCGGCTTGTCGGATGGTCATGGCCGCACTTATCCACGGATCCATGCTTCGACTTCCGCTTTTCTCGGCAAGTCCGCGCCTTGTCGGGAGCAAGTGATAGCGGCCGCTGTCACGGCGAAATCGATTGCCCGAGCCAACTCCGGCGCGGTCAGGTCCGCGACGCGTTCTTTGCTCAGTTTGCCTGAGCTATTGAGAGAGCTCAAAATCGCGGCGTGGAACGTGTCACCGGCGCCGACGGTATCGATGACATTGACCGGCTTTCCCGGCACTGAGATTTTTCCGCCACTTTTCAGATAGCTGGTCGCGCCATTGCCGCCGTGCGTGACGAGAACGATCGAAGGACCCGACGCGAGCCAGCCGGCGACGACCTCATCGATGTCAGCGTCCTCGCCGTAAGCCACGGCGATATCTTCCTCGCTTGCTTTGACAATGTCTGCGATCGACAGGAAGGCGCCGAAGCGCCTTTTCCAATCCTCGAGGTTGGGTGTCACGGTCGGGCGCAAATTGGGGTCGACGGAAATCACACGACGGCCAGCTTCGCGCCTGGCGAGCGCGAGATAGGCATCCGCAACGGGGGCCACGGCCAGAGTATAGGATCCAAATGTGAGCGCGCAAACCTCGGCCGGCAATGAACCTGGCAGCGCGTCGATGCCGATTTCCCGGTCTGCCTTGCCTTCGCCGTGGAACGAATAGCTCGGCTGCCCCGAGGAGTCGGTCGTAACGATGGAAATCGTCGTCAGTCGATCCGAGTTGACGACGTAGTCAAGAGCGACTCGCTCCGATTCGAGCTTTCGTCGCAGGGCCACGCCAAAACGGTCGAAGGAAATCCCGCCGCAAAATGCCGCTGTCTCCTCCAGCCGCGCGAGGCCAATGGCCACATTCAGCGGGGAGCCGCCCAACGTGACTCGCGCAGTCAGTCCAGAATCCGGCCGCTCATCGACGAACAAATCCGCCAGGGCTTCACCGCATACAAGGATCATGGGGCGATCTTCTCACGGGCGCACCTAAGCAAGGAATCTGATCTTCTCGGCACTAGGTCTCCCCTTTGAAGAGTACATTCTGGTCGAGAAGAAAACGGGCGAAGAAGGGAAGACTCGCGGCGCCCATCGTGCGGGCGTTGGCTCCAATCGACCCTTCGCCAATCTCGAAGGGTGAAAGCCCTTGCAGATCGGAGGCGCTTTTTTTCTCGCGCACAAGGCTGACAAGCCGCTGCCGGATGTGGGCTGGAAAGCCACCGTCGATGACGGCCTGGCCGAAGTCGAGCACCGATGCCGATGCGACAATCGCTTGCGCGAGGCTATCCGATGCTTCTTCAAGCCAGTCATCGAGAATCGGGCCGAGACTCTCCCAGTCCTGCGATCTGAAGAAGGCGGCGGGGTCAAGATTGGCGCCGATGAGACGCTTTTCCAGGCTGTGCAGTGATGCCGAATGAATCAGTTGCCGCCTTTCCGCAATTCCCGTGCTTCCGTTCTTGACGAGCACTGGCATGGAGCCCAGCGCGCCGGCGTTTCCCTGACGCCCGGAATAAAGCTCACCGTTGAGAACGACGCCGCCGCCGGCAAAATAGCCGACGAAGACATAGAGGAAGTCTTCATATTCGCGGCCGCTGCCGAAAGTCAGCTCTGCGCCGCAGGCGGCTGTTGCGTCATTGGAAATCGAAACGGGCAGACCGCTGAGAGATTCGAGTTCGGCTTGCAGATTGCAGTTGCGCCAGGCTTCGAGCGAAGCATGAGGTGCCCCGACCTCGCTGCGCCAATTCCACAGTTCGAAAGGAACCGCAACGCCAAGACCAACGATCCGTTGATTCTGTGCGCTGCCCAACTTTCCCGTGAGCTCCGCAAGGCTGTCGGCAGTGAATCTCAGGAGATCGCCGACGTCCGGGTAGGCGAAGGAACAATGGATCTGATCGCGCACCGATCCAACGAAGTCCATCAGCATGAGACTCGCGGTGCGACGGCCGATGTGGAGGCCGAGCGCGTACGCGCCGTCGGGGTTCAGTTTCAAGGGCACCGAGGGTTGCCCGACGCGACCGCGATTGGGCTCCATCCGAAGGAGCAATCCGTCCGATTCCAGCGCCTTGACGATGACGGAGGCGGTCTGGGCCGAAAGGCCGGTCAACCTCGCGATCTCGGCCTTGGGTAAACTGGAAAACCGGCGGACGAGGGAGAGAACAAGCCGCTCGTTATAGGCGCGAACGCCAATCAGATTGGTGCCGCGAGATCGCTCCCCAGCCAGAGGCGTCACGGCTCCCTCAGGTGTCATCGGGGCTGTCGAAGAGATGCGCAAATTCCGGAATCCGGCTGAGGAGACACAAGTGTCTCTTCTTAGACCTGCCTCGGCGCTTAACACGAGATAGAGAACAGGTCAATAAATAAACCAAAATGATTTATTTATTGACATAGCGCTGAGTGGATGGGAAGGTGGGGCCGCCCCTGGGACTCATGGCTTTGGGTCTTTTGGCGACGCTGAACCGATCGCGACGCGTCCGAACGGTCGCGGCAGCCCCTAACAGTTGCGGGTTGTTCGTCCCACCCGGGTGGCAGCGCCTCGCCGACGTCAGACTGACGTCTGTGGGTCGGGGTGCAGTCTGGTCGCCGCGAAACATGGGACAGCTGTCTTGAAAATGATCACGCAGGCTCTTCAAGTCGAACCCTTCGATCTGGTGGTTTTCGGTGGGACTGGCGATCTGTCCTACCGCAAGCTCTATCCGGCGCTGTTTCGCCGTCACCATGAAGGTCAGCTTTCACCGGGAACGCGCGTCGTCGCCGTCTCGCGGCAGCGGATGAGCAGGCGGGAATTCGCCATCGCCGTCGGCGATGCCCTGAAACGCTTCGATCCCGCCCGCGCGTGCAATCCCGAGGCGCTCGCAAGCTTTGTCGACCTGCTGGATTATGTCGTCGTGGATGCAGGCGGCGATCTCGGTTGGGCGGACCTCAAAGCTAGTCTTGGCGACGATCCCGTGCGCGTTCGGGCGTTCTATCTGGCCACCTCGCCGGACTTGTTCGGAAAGATAGCCGATCGGCTTTCGGCACATCGATTGATCACAAGCGCGACACGCGTGATTGTCGAAAAGCCCATCGGCAAGGACGGCGCGTCGGCCGCCGAGATCAACGACGCTCTCGGCGAAGTTTTTGCCGAAAGCCAGATTTTCCGCATCGACCACTATCTCGGCAAGGAGACGGTGCAGAATCTCATGGCGTTGCGCTTCGCCAACGCCTTGTTCGAGCCTCTATGGAATTCGGGTCATATCGACCACATCCAGATTACGGTGTCCGAAAGCATCGGCGTCGAGAGTCGCGCTGGCTATTACGACAAGTCGGGAGCGCTGCGCGACATGGTGCAGAACCATCTCCTGCAATTGCTCTGTCTCGTGGCGATGGAGCCGCCGGCGTCACTCACAGCCGATGCGGTGCGCGATGAAAAACGCAAGGTGCTCCAGTCGCTGCTGAAGATCGACGCCAGCAATGCGGCCGAGCGGACCGTGCGGGGGCAATATCGTGCGGGCGCGGCGTTTGGCGAAGCGGTGCGCGGCTATGCCGAGGAGGTTGGCGACCCGGACAGCGCCACCGAGACCTTCGTGGCGCTGAAGCTCGAAATCGAGAACTGGCGCTGGGCCGGCGTGCCCTTCTATCTGCGTACCGGCAAGAGATTGCCCGAACGCATTTCCGAGATCGTCGTCACCTTCCGCAAGGCCCCGCATGCGCTGTTCGCGGCGAGTGCGGGTAAGGTTCATCAAACCAAGCTCGTCATCCGCCTTCAACCCGACGAAGGCATCAAGCTCTGGTTGATGATCAAGGAGCCGGGACCAGGTGGATTTCGACTTCAGCATGTTTCGCTCGACATGAGCTTCTCCAAGGCCTTCGGGAACAATGCGCCGGAGGCCTATGAGCGGCTGCTGATGGACGTGATCCGCGGCAACGCCACCTTGTTCATGCGGCGCGACGAAGTCGAGGCCGCCTGGGCGTTCATCGATCCAATCCGCCAAGCTTGGTCGGACTCGAAAGAGCCGCCACGCCCCTATGTCGCCGGCAGTTGGGGACCCTCGGCCGCGATTGCTCTGATCGAGCGCGATGGTCGGACATGGGTCGAGGACGGTGAATGGGCGTGACGAAGCCAGCAAGAATTGCTGGCGCCGAGAGCCCTCGAAACAAGTGACACACTGAACTCAAGGCGGTTCACGCAAGAGACTGAGGACCAGGCATGGCCATTTTGAACGCAAGAATCGGCGAGGTCACCGAGGCGATCGTCCGGCGCAGCCGCGATGCGCGGTCGCGCTATCTCGATCGCATCGCGAGCACGGCATCCGCCGCGCCTCATCGCCAACGTTTGGGTTGCGCCAATCAGGCGCATGGTTTCGCCGCTTGCGCGGCAAACGACAAGGATGCGTTGCGCCTGGGTGTGAAGCCAAATTTGGGCGTCGTCACCGCCTACAATGACATGCTCTCGGCTCACAAGCCCTATGAGCATTATCCGGAGCTGATCCGGTCGGAAGCGCGCGCGATCGGCGCGACCGCCCAGGTCGCGGGCGGTGTTCCCGCCATGTGCGACGGGATCACCCAGGGCGAGGCCGGAATGGAGCTTTCGCTGTTTTCACGCGACGTCATTGCGCTGTCGGTTGCGGTCGCTTTGTCGCACCAAACATTCGATGCCGTCGCGCTTCTCGGCATCTGCGACAAAATCGTTCCTGGCCTTGTGATCGGCGCTTTGTCGTTCGGGCATTTGCCGGCGATCTTCATTCCCGCGGGACCGATGCCTTCGGGCGTCCCAAACGCCGAGAAGAACCGCGTTCGCCAGCTCTTCGCCGAGGGCAAGGTCGATCGAGCTGCTCTGCTGGAAGTCGAGGCGCGATCCTATCATGCGCCCGGCACCTGCACATTCTACGGCACGGCCAACACCAATCAGATGCTCCTGGAATTCATGGGCCTGCAGTTGCCAGGTGCATCCTTCGTCAATCCGGACACGATCCTGCGCGAGGCCCTGACCAGAGAAGCGGTCCGGCAGGTCATCGGCCTCAGTGCCTTGGGCTCGCAGTTCTTGCCTGTCGGCCGCATGATCGACGAGCGCTCTTTCGTCAATGCGATGGCGGGCATCGCCGCCACAGGTGGTTCGACGAACGCTGTGATCCATCTCGTAGCCATGGCGGCGGCGGCGGGATTGACGGTGGACCTGCGCGATTTCGAACGGGTAGCCGAAGTCACCCCGTTGCTGGCGCGGGTCTATCCGAATGGCCAGGCTGACGTGAACCAGTTTCATGCTGCCGGCGGCACGATCTTTGTCATCCGTGAATTGCTCGACGCGGGTCTGCTGCATGCGGACGCGGCAACCGCCTTTGCCGGGACATTGGCCTCTTACCGCCAGGAGCCGATCCTCAGCAACTCTGGCGCAGTCGTCTGGCGCGAAGGGCCGGCCACGAGCGCCGACGATGCGATACTGCGCGGCATCGAGAGGCCCTTCAGCCCAACCGGCGGCTTGCGGATTCTCGAAGGCGATCTTGGCAGGGCGGTCATCAAGACCTCCGCGGTTGCACCTGAAAGGCATGTCGTTGAAGCGCCGGCGCTGGTGTTCCATTCGCAGGAGGAGTTGCAGGCGGCCTTCAAGGCCGGAAAGCTCGATCGCGATTTCATCGCCGTGATCCGCTTTCAGGGCCCGCGCGCGATCGGCATGCCGGAACTCCATAAGCTGATGCCGCCGCTCGGCGTCTTGCAGGATCGCGGCTTCAAGGTTGCGCTTGTCACCGACGGCCGGATGTCGGGCGCCTCAGGCAAGGTGCCCGCTGCAATCCATCTCACGCCCGAAGCGCTCGACGGAGGCCCGGTCGCCAAAATCCGCGACGGTGACTTCATCCGCATGGATGCAGTCGCGGGAACGTTGACCGTTCGGGTGCCTGCCGACGAATGGGCGGCCCGTCCGCTTGCCAGCAAAGATCTGTCTGCCTCGCACGTCGGAATCGGCCGAGAGCTCTTCTCCCAATTGCGCGCGTCCGTCGGCCCTGCAGATCGCGGTGCCAGCATTTTTTCAGGGTTGAACGCATGACGACCCTCCTTCCGCAGAGCGGGCTCAAGGACATTTTGTGCCGCGCGCCGGTCGTTCCAGTCGTGGTGATCGAAAAGCTGGTCGACGCCACTTCATTGGCGCGTGCCTTGGTCGCCGGTGGTTTGTCCGTCATCGAAGTGACCCTGCGCACGCAGGCCGCACTCGAAGCGATCCGCATCATTGCCGCTGAAGTCGAGGGCGCGGTCGTCGGTGCCGGTACGGTGCTCAGCCCACACCAGCTGGAGGCGGCGCGTGAAGCCGGCGCGCGCTTCGCGGTGTCGCCCGGTGCGACAGACGCCTTGCTCAACGCGGCGGGTGCCTTGGGGATGCCGCTTCTGCCTGGAGTGGCCAGTGCTTCCGAGGCCATGGCACTGATCGCGCGCGGTTATCAATTTGCGAAATTCTTTCCGGCCGAGCCCGCCGGCGGGATTCCCTATCTGAAGTCGCTGGTTTCTCCGTTACCTCAACTGCAGTTTTGCCCGACAGGCGGGCTGACGCCAGAAACCGCCCCGAACTATCTCGCACTTCCCAACGTGATCTGCGTCGGCGGCTCCTGGATGCTCAGGCCCGAAGCGATCGCAGCGCGCGACTGGGAGGCCCTGACCGTAGCCAGCAAGCAAGCGGCAGGGCTACAAAAAATCAAACGGCAAGCCGGACGGTTGCCGATTTGACGCGTAGCCTGCTGGTTCCATCAACGGCGATTTTGCGCTTCAAGCTGCTCGACAGCACTCGCAGAAGCAAAGCGACAAGGCAAAATCGTCCTCGGCCGTCAGGCCGACGCCGTCCCTTAATCTGATGCTGGCGGCCGGTATTCTCGAATATGCCGACAAGGAGAGCCGCGTTTTTCTTGGCCGCAAATTGTACTTCCTTGGTCTTGCCGATCAGTCGCAGTTCGACCTGACCCGCGAGTGCCGGTCGTATCGCGATGAGCTCACCGAGACGACGCGCGAGAGAGTTGCTTCCCGCGCCATCATTGCTTTCGAGGCGTCACGAGCCAAGATGCGAGCGGTGCTAGCTCGTTCCGACCTGCAAACTCGCGCTGATGTCTCATCATAGGAAGTCAGGCCGTGAGCGAAAGCTCGATTGCCGACCGGTAATTTGCCGGCAGAACCTAATTTTCGACGTCGACGTACTGCCGCAGCCTGAAGATGACGTCGGGCAAAGCGTATCGCAGCCGTGCTGCATTTTGGGAAGTGGTCGAGAACGGGGCGAACCTGATCATGGCATTCCATGGCCGATACCCGTAGACGACGATCGAGACGCCTGAGTTCGGAAAGCCATCTACTTTGCGAAGCTCGCCAAGAACAAGGTCGGCGATCGCCACAGCCGGCAGTCGCGCTCGTTTTTCATCGTGGCCGCTGGTTGACATGGGAGCAATTGGCTTCGTTTGCGGCGCGGAGGAGGTCACGGGCTCCTCTTGGAGCGTTGGCGGTATCTCCGGCACCTGAGGCGCGGTCGTGCTCGTCGGCGCTGACTGGGCAGCCTCGAGCGGATGCGACCTTGAAGCTTGCTCTTTCGTGGACTTGCCGCCCAGAATGCCGCTGATCAGCGCCACAAGGCCTGCATCTTTCGCGTCATCGCTCATTGCTCTCTCGCGGTTCTGCCCAGAGTAACCACTTCCTGAAAAGAACGCCACTACGACGCCTGGGCAAGTGATCGCGGTTCCTGTGTTAGCAATCGAACATTCAGGCGTGCAAAGGTCCGCTAATCTCCACCTCTACGAGAACTCACGAAGGGGCGTTCGAAGGTGTTGGATAGTCTGGTGATGCGCTGGCGTATGCGCAATTTCTTATTGGTTTGTCCGTCTTGCAAAAATGCCGCTTCCGCGCTCCGCGGACGCTACATGCTCGGCGAGGAGCGATTGACATGCGACCGCTGCGGAGCGACTGACTCTGTAACTTTCTGGCGTTTCGAAGGGATAGCTTACCGGGCGTGTGCGGCGGAGCCACTGACTGCACGCGTCACAGCTCGCACTCCATAGCCTAGCACAAGAACTTGCAGCTGATCGCCAAGGTGCCATCCCGACACGTCGAGTCAGGGGCCGTTGCGAGAATCCGCCTGCTTAGAGCTCCCTGAAGCTGGGATGGAAACAGCTGCAGACGAACGCAGGTCACTTAGGGCAACCCCGGTCACCCCATGCGAAATCGCGCGGCTGACCAAGGCGTCGATCTGTGCGGCGGCGTCCTCAATTGGCAGTCCGTCCGGCCTGATATTAGAGATGCAGTTTCTAGACGAATCCATCGTGCCGACGCGTGGTCGCCATGTGATATAGGCGCCAAGGGAATCGGCTGCCGAAAGGCCAGGACGCTCGCCAATCAGAACGATGGCGAGCTTGGCGTTCAGCAGTTCGCCGATCTCGTCGCCGACAGCGACGCGGCCTTGCTCGACGAGCACAAACGGGGCAAGGCTGAGCCCTCTGGCCAGCAACAGAAGTCGAAGGCGCTCGACGAGCGGCGCGAGATTTCCCGCAATCGCCGACGAAGAAAGACCGTCGGCAGCGACGATCACGACGTCGCCGCCGGCTGGCTGCGCTTTCAGAACCTCGCGTCCTTCCGACGAAAGGCGTCGCCCAAGATCAGGGCGACGAAGATACTCGGCTCGATCGTTCGCGGCGGTGCGTATCCGTACAATACTCCAACCTTGGGCGCGCAGGCGTTCCTCGAGCGGCTCGAAATCGAGGGGGATATGGACGGCGTCTCTGGCGCGTGCGTGATCAGCCAGGAAGTTGAGCGTCGCGACGGTAGATTGCCCGGAGCCGGCTCGTCCCAATCCGATCCTGGCGGGCGTGAAGCTACGCAGGCGCTCCAGTCCGCCGCTCGCTTGTGGAGCTCGATCGCCGCTATCTGACCGGTCGTCCTGCATCAGCCCACCATCGATTCGATCAGTGTGATCGCTGGCGCGATCGCGGAGGTGGGGGACTTTTCGAGCGCTCGACCGGCCTGATCGATGACGCCCACGCGCTGCAGCCACGCTTCGAATTCGGGAGCGGTTCGCTTTCCGAGTGTTCCGCGAATGTAGAGAGCGTCGTGGAACGCCAGGCTCTGATAGTTCAGCATGACGTCGTCTGCGCCGGGAACGGCGATGACGAAGGCGACGCCGGCGGCGCTCAGCAGCGTGAGCAGCGCGTCCATGTCATCTTGGTCGGCTTCCGCATGGTTCGTGTAGCAGACGTCGCAACCCATCGGCAGGCCAAGCAGCTTGCCACAGAAATGATCCTCCAGGCCGGCTCGCGTGATTTCCTTGCCGTTGTAGAGATATTCCGGGCCGATGAAGCCGACGACTGTGTTGACCAGGAGCGGATTGAATCGTCTGGCCACGGCATACGCGCGTGTCTCCATCGTCTGCTGATCGACACCGAAATGGGCGTCGGCGGAGAGGGCGCTGCCCTGTCCCGTCTCGAAATACATTACGTTTCGACCGACAGTCCCGCGGCCCAGGGAGAGTGCGGCGTCATTGGCCTCCGCGAGCAGCGCTAGATCAATTCCGAAACTGCGATTGGCCTTTTCCGAGCCGGCGATCGACTGAAAGACGAGATCGACGGGGGCGCCTGCGCTGATCGCTCGCATCGCCGTCGTGAGGTGACCCAAGCAGCAGGTCTGTGTCGGGATATCGAGACGCTGCCTGACGTCGTCGAGCAAGGCAACGATCCGCATGTAGTCGTCCAAGCCGTCTGTCGCAGGATTGACGCCGATCACGGCGTCGCCAATGCCGAACATGAGCCCATCGAGGAGGCTGGCAGCGATGCCGCGCGAATCGTCAGTCGGATGGTTTGGCTGAAGACGAGTGGATAGGCGGCCCGTAAGCCCAATCGTGTTGCGAAAGGCCGTTATAACACGGCACTTGGCGGCGACGACGATTAGATCTTGCGCGCGCATGATCTTGGAAACGGCGGCGACCATTTCGGGCGTCAACCCCGGAGCAAGCCGCGTGAGATCGGCCGTTGTCGTCTTTTCGTCCAGGAGCCATTCCCGAAACTCGCCGACGGTCAAATGCGATATCGGCGCAAAGGCCGCGAGGTCATGACTGTTGTAGATAAGGCGCGAAACCTCATCCTCCTCATAAGGAATGAGTGCAACGTTCAGAAAGGTCTTGAGCGGAAGATCGGCCAACGCAGTTTGAGCGGCCACGCGCTCGATGGCGCTCTGAGCCGCGACGCCAGCCAGCACGTCGCCGGAGCGGGCCGGCGACGCTTTGCCGAGAAGCGTCTTCAGATCCGCAAAGGTCCAGCGTGTGCCGCCAAGCGTCGTGCTGTAAGACATGCGGGGCTCCTCATGGCGTGAGACGTTTTGTCAGACGTCTTCATTCAGCGAGGACGCCGGCGTCCCGGCGCGAGCGCCGCGCCAGGAGATTGGCGACGATCAAAAGCAGGATCGATAGCGCCATCATCAGCGTCGCTGCGGCGGTAATGGCCGGGCTTAGCTGTTCGCGCAGGCCGGTGAACATCTCGAGCGGTAGAGTTCGTTGATCTGCATTGGCGAGAAATTGCACGACGACGACCTCGTCGAATGACGTAACGAAGGCAAAAGCCGCCCCGGAGAGCACGCCGGGCAGGATCAGCGGTAGCATCACCCGAAAGAATCCGGTGAGCGGCTTGGCGCCCAGGATCGCCGTCGCACGCATCAGATTCCGATCGAAGCCCGTGAGGCTGGCACCGACGGTCACCACGACGAACGGGCTTGCAAGGACCGTGTGAGCAAGAACGATCCCGGCGTAAGTATTGGCGAGACCGATTCTGGCGTAGAAGAGATAGGTGCCGACAGCGGTCACCACGACCGGGACGATCAGCGGCGAGATCAGCAGTGGGACGACGAAACGGCGCGCAGGGAATTTCGGGTCTGACAGGCCTATCGCGGTGAGGGTCCCGAGTATCGTCGCCAGGATGGTCGCTCCGAAGCCGATCAGCAGACTATTGCCGATAGCAGCCCGCCAGCGCGGCGTACCGAGCACGACTTCGTACCAGCGGGTCGAGAATCCGGCGAGCGGGAAGGTAAAGAACGATCCGCTGTTGAAGGAGAGGGGCACGGGTACGAAGATCGGCACGACCAGAAAGATGAGGACGAGAACGCACCAGAACCAGAGCGCGGCCACGCGAAGCCGTTCGCCGGTGGTCGGATATGGCGAAAGCAGCATGGCTTTACCCCATCTTGAAGAGATCGAGACCGAGATAACGGGTCATGGCTACATAGAGGCCGAGGGTCGAGGCGAGCAGGACGAAGCTGAGCGCCGCCGCCATCTCCCAATTCAGTTCCGCGTTGACGTAGTTGGCGATGAAGTTGCTGATCAACTGGTCGCTCGCCCCACCGATCAGGACCGGCGTGATGTAATAGCCGAGACACAAAATGAAGGTGAGCAGACAGCCGGCGAGAACGCCCGGAACGACCTGCGGGAGATAGACCCGACAGAAAGCGGTGAGTGGGCGGGCGCCGAGCGATTGCGCGGCGCGCATCAGCGATGGGGGGACCGAACGCATCACGCTGTAAATCGGGAGCAGCGTGAAGGGCAACTGGATATGCGTCATCGCGATGATCAGTCCCGCGCGGCTGTACATCAATTCGAGACGATCCGATGTCAGGCCGAGCCACAGCAGGAGATCGTTGAGGAGGCCATATTTCTGAAGCAGTACCGTCCAGGCAGCCGTTCGGACAAGGATCGACGTCCAGAACGGCAGCAGAACCAGAACGAGAACCACCGCGGCAGTTGCCGGACGGAGGTGGGTGATCAGGTAGGCGAGGGGAAAGCCGAGCGCCAAAGTGGCGAGGGTAACGAGCGTGGCGACCAGAAAGGTCCGACCAAATACGCGCAAGAAAACCGCCTGGCCGGAGGGAACCGTGCCAATCGTTCCTTCGTCCGTCCACCGCAAATCGAAGGCGCTGAGAAGGTAAAACGAGGTAAACCGATGCGTTCCCGCCCGGATCGCCGTCCAGCTTTTCGCTTCGCCGAGGAGCGGCGCTGACTTGATTATTGCCTCCTTGCTTGTCGCCTGATCCTGGCTTGCCAGCCGGGCGAGACGTAGCACCTGGCTGCGCGCGCCGGGCAGGCGGGTGTTGAGGCTCTTGGCGAACTCAGGGACCGCACCCGCTGCCTGCGCCTGCTTAAGGTCCGCTGCAAGAGCAAGGAACGCAGCGTCGTTCGGCACGCCCGCTCCGTTATCCGAACGCAGCGCATCGATGGTATGCGGCAACGCATTGGCGATCGTCGGCTCATAAACGGCTCGTGAGAGCAGTGCGACAATCGGCGCACCGAAGCTGAAGATCAACAGCAGCAGGAGCGGGGCAGCCAGCGCCAGCGGACGAAGGCTCTCGCTGTGCTCTCTTCCCCTGATTGCGGGCATTGCGATCGATGTCATCTTGCGCTCCTTGCATCCGCCATGAGCCGGGCGTCAGGCGATTGCCGCCTACTGGGCGAGCCACGCGTTGAAGCGTTTCACGAGGTCCTCGCCCTGGTCGCCCCAGAATTCGACGTCGCTCACCAGATAGGTCTTCATGTGATCCGGCGCGGTCGGGAGCTTCGGCAGAACTTCTTTGGGGACGAATGCAGTTGCGTCGGCCCGCACCGGGCCATAGGGGATGAAGCGGCCCAACTGCGCGCTCACCTCGGGCTCGGCGGCGTAGGCGAGATATTTGTAGGCCAGATCCTGGTTCTTGGCGCCCTTCGGGATCGCGATCATGTCGTACTCGACAATCTGGTTATTCCAAACGATCACGAATGGCCGCTGATCCTGGTCGATTGCGTTTTGAATGCGCCCGTTCCACGCGGTCGTCATGACGACTTCTTTCGAAGCCAGGAGTTGCGGCGGCTGTGCACCAGCCTCCCACCAAACGATGTCCTTCTTGATGCTGTCGAGCTTTTTGAAGGCGCGATCGACGCCGGCCGGGGTCGCCAGTACTTTATATACGTCGTCGATCGGCACGCCGTCGGCCATCAGCGCCCACTCGAGATTCTGCGCTGGCGCCTTGCGCATGGCGCGCTTGCCAGGAAACTTCCTCGTGTCGAAAATGTCGAGAACCGAAGTCGGGGCCTCCTTCAGCACCGTCGTGTCATAGGCAAGAACGTCGCCGTAAACGTCGATACCGACGCCGCAATCGAGTGCCGTGCCGGGGAGGAATTTCGACCGGTCGGCGATCTTTGAATAGTCGAGACGGATCAGGACCCCTGCGTCGCAGCCCTGAAGAACCGTCGAAGTTTCGACGGTCACGAGATCAATAGGGACATTGCCGGTCTCGACCATTGCTTTGATCTTGCCAAGCTCGCCCGTGTATTCCTGCTCGTTGAGTTTGATGTTGGCTTTCTTGGCGAAGGGCTCGAACCAAGCTTGACGCAGCGCGGTCTGCCAGGCGCCCCCTGTCGCCATGACCGTAAGCTCCTCAGCGTTCGCGGGCTGCCATTGCGAAACGATCGCCGCGCTCGCCAAGGCTAAGGCCGTTCTGCACACTCGTGTCATGGGTATCTCCCTGAGCTTACTAAACTGCATTGGCGGACGCGCCGGTCGGAAAGGCCCGGCATTCCGAGGCAGGCCAGCAAAGATCGATCGTGTCGCCTGTTGCGAGCGCCGCCTCCGCGTCGATCTTCACCGTCAAAACCTGTCCGCTCGGCAGGCGCGCGAGCAGGCGCTGATGGTCGCCGTGGTAGATGCGGCCGTCGACCTTGGCCCGGAAATGATTCTCCGCTCCTCCCGTAGTAGCGGACAATCCGATGCGCTCCGGGCGAATCGCGAGATGCACCGGTGCGCCGGGGCGGATGTCGCCGATGGATCGTGCGGTCGCTCGCAATCCCGTCGGGAGCGCAACGAGGCACTGACCGTTGCTGACGCGTTCGGCAACGCCCTCGAGCGCATTGTTCTCGCCGATGAAGCTGGCCACGAACGCGGTCGCCGGCTCCTTGTACAGTTGATCGGGCGTGCCGATCTGAACGATGGCTCCGCTTTCGAATATCGCGACGCGATCCGACATCGTCAACGCTTCGCTCTGATCGTGGGTCACGTAGACAATCGTGACGCCGAGCATTTCGTGAATTTGCTTCAGCTCGATCTGCATGTGCTCGCGTAGCTTCTTGTCGAGAGCGCCGAGTGGTTCGTCCATCAGGACGAGCGCCGGCTGGAATACGAGTGCGCGAGCCAGCGCGACGCGCTGCTGCTGTCCTCCCGACAGCTGAGTGGGTTTGCGATCCTTGAATTGCCCCAGGCGCACCATCTCCAGCGCGCGCATGACCCGGGAGGCGATTTCCTGCTTGGGCATTTTCCTGACGGAAAGGGGAAAAGCGACGTTGTCGGCTACGCTCATGTGGGGAAACAGGGCGTAGTTCTGGAACACCATGCCGATGTTGCGCTCATAGGGCGGCAGGCGGTCGACCGACTTCCCGTCCAAGGTGATGACGCCTTGGGTTGGCCGTTCAAATCCCGCCAACATGTTCAGCGTGGTCGTCTTGCCCGAGCCAGACGGGCCGAGCAGCGTCAGGAACTCGCCGCGACCGATGGACAAGTTCAGACTACGGACTGCGCGAAACGTACCGTAGGACTTCTCGACGTCGACGAACTCGACGAATCTGGCGTCCGCTTGCCCCCCAATTGCAGGTGCGCCCGCAACCTTTGCCGCCATCGTCATGACCGTTCCCCGTGCTTCGGCCCCTTTGCGAGAGATCGCGTCGAGGCGCTGCTGTTCGCGGTGCTTGTCAAGTTGTAATGCCATACAACTTGGATTTGGGTGACGATATATTCGACGGATCGTGCGGTCAACTCCAATTATACGTCATACAATGCGACCAAATTCGCTCTTTTTGCTCAGATTCGGTGCATACAAGATTATTTGTATGGCGCCGGGCCGTGTGATAAGAAAACGCGGGCAAACGAGGACTCCGGGACGCCGGAAAAGGAATGCTTGAGAATCTGGAACTGCCGGCCGGCGATCAACCGCTCTATCAACGTCTGGCGGATGCCATCGGCGCGCGCATCGCCAGCGGCGAACTGGCGAGCGGCGACAAGCTGCCCCCGTATCGTGAAATCGCGCGTGCGCTCGGCATCAATGTCACGACCGTGACGCGCGCCTTCTCGGCCTTGCAGCAGCGTGGGCTCGTCGAAGCTCGTCCCGGCCGCGGGACGCTCATCGCTTCGCGCGACGCGGAGGAGGGTGGTTTCAAATCCGCTCCCAGCGATGAGGCGGGCCTGATCGATCTGTCGGTCAACCGACCCGCCACCTCCGCCTATCTGGATACGCTGACGACAATGCTGCCGCGCCTCGCAAGGGACCGCCGGTACGGCTCGTTGCAGGACTATCATCCGCCGGAGGGGCCACTGTGGGCGCGCACCGCGGTCGCCGAATGGCTGAATGGCGTGGCTGGTGATGGCGATGCCGGCCGCGTGCTTCTGACCGATGGCGCGCAGCACGGCCTCGCCTGCGTTCTGCGTGCCCTGACGCAGCGCGGCGATGTCGTATTGGCGGATTCGATCACCTATCAGGGCATCAGCGCCCTATGCCGATCGCTGGGCCTCGACTTGCGTGGTCTACCGCTTGATCGGGAGGGTATGCGGCCGGATGCTTTTGAAGCGGCTTGCGCGAGCTGGCGACCGCGCGCCGTTTTTCTCGTCCCCAGCCTGCACAACCCTACAACGGTGGTCTTGAGCGAGGAGCGCCGTCTTGCGCTCGCAGGCGTCGCGCGCCGGCACAATGTGCTGATCATCGAAGACGATGTCTATCGGCCGCTGCTTGATGGGGCCGCTGCCTCTTTTGCGGCGCTCGAGCCGGAGCTGACCGTCTACGTCAGTGGCCTTTCGAAGTGCGTCGCACCTGGTCTGCGTTTTGGATTGGTGGTCGCGCCACGTGCCGTTCTCGGCAATATAGCGGCCGCGCTGCGCATCGATTGCTGGAGCATCAGTCCGCTCACGGCGCTGATTGCGACGAATCTGCTGGAGGATGGCGGCGCAGCGAGAATTATCGAAGTTCAGCGCGAGGAGCTGCGGCGAAGGCAGGCCGTCTTGCGCGATGCGCTTGCGGAATACGATGTTCAGAGCCACGAGGCGTCGCCTCACGCGTGGCTGCATCTGCCCGAACCATGGCGGAGCGGTGCCTTCGCTCGGGCCTGCCGTCAGCGTGGCGTCGGCGTGCTGCCCGCAGACGCCTTTGCCGTCGGGCGCGAGACGCTGGTCCATGCCGTCCGGATCAATCTAGGAGCCGCGCCATCGCTCGGCGACCTGCGGCAGGCACTGGCGATCATCGCCGGCCTCTTGAATGACGGCCACCTTGAAATCTCCGGTGCGGTCTGAAGCGTCATGGCCGCCGCCTTGATCAAAACGGACATCGTTGTCGTGGGCGCCGGCATCGTCGGGCTTGCTGCGGCGTTTCGGCTGGCAGCGGCCGGCCGAGACGTTGTCGTCGTCGATCCCAACGATCCAGGTTCCGGCGCCTCCTACGGCAATGCCGGCGCCATCGCGCCTTACGGCTGTGCCCCGATCGGCAATCCCGACGTTCTGCGCAACTTGCCTCATCTACTCCTGGGTTCGGAAAGTCCGCTCGCCATCCGGCCGACCGCTCTTTTCTCGCTGCTTCCCTGGGTGTCGCGTTTCCTTTGGCAGTCCACTCCAAGGCGGGCGCGGTGCAATGCCCGGGCGCTGCAGAGCTTGCTTAGGGAGGCCGCGCAGACCTGGCACGATCTGGCTGACCAAGCCGATGTTTCGGATCTCATCCGCGATGAGGGCTGCCTCTACATCTATCGCGAAAAGCCGCCGCCGAAGAACAGCGATTGGGCGGCCCAATTGCGAGAAGAGTTGGGCGTCAAGCAGGAATGGCTCACCTCGGAAGATGTTGCGCGCTTAGAGCCTGCGCTTCCTCGCGTGGCGGCAGGCTTATTCTTCCCAGATGCCGCCCACATCGTCGATCCGCCCGAACTCACCCGGCGGCTCTCGGATGCTGCGCGATTCCATGGCGCTTCGTTTCAACGTGTCCGCGTGGAACGGATCGAGCCACAGGTCTCCGGCCGATTCAGGTTAGTTTGCCGCGATCTTGCGATCGAGGCGCGGAAGGTTGTTCTTGCGGCAGGTGCCTGGTCGCGAACCCTTGCGCGGCAAGTAGGAGATGAGGTCCTACTTGAAACAGAGCGCGGCTATCACCTCGAATTCGCTATGGACGCTTGCCCAATCAGGAGGCCCGTCAGCCCCATTGATCTTGGTTTCTATATTACGCCGATGGTCGGCCGGTTGCGGGTCGCCGGCACCGTTGAGCTCGGCGGCCTGAATGCGCCGTTAAACCCTAACCGAACCGCACTTCTCGAGCGCGGCGTGCGCAAATTATTTCCTGATTTGGGCCCGCCACAGGCGCAATGGTTGGGCTTCCGTCCCTCGCTGCCGGATTCATTGCCGATCATTGGGCCGAGCCGACGTCATCCGAACCTCATTCACGCGTTCGGCCACGGACATCTCGGCATGACCTTGGCTGGCGTGACGAGCCTCATCGTCGCTGGCCTCGTCGAGGGAGGAAATGGCGCGTGGGATCTGTCGCCATTCCGGGTGGATCGGTTCGGCTAAGGAACAAGACAGCCTGCTCACCGCCCGTCGCGAGAAACCAGCTCGGCGGCGCGGCCGAGAAGTCCCTTGACAATCCGCGTTCCGGCGAAATATTTTATACTTAAAATAATTTGCCCTAGGGTTTGACAGGGTTTGCAGCTCTCCCACGGCGCGGCGCGCGAAAGCGAGGGATCATGCGCATAGTCTGTATCGGCGGCGGACCGGCCGGGCTCTATCTGGGCCTTCTGATGAAGCGCCGTCACCCGGAGCACGTCGTCACCGTCGTCGAGCGCAACAAGCCCTACGATACGTTCGGCTGGGGCGTCGTGTTCTCCGACGCCATGATGCAGGCGATGCGGATCGCCGATCCCGAAAGCGCTACCGAGATCGAGGACGCCTTCAATCACTGGGACGACATCGAGCTCGTCTTCAAGGGGACGCGCCAGCGCACGACGGGCCATGGCTTCATCGGCATCGGGCGCAAGCACCTGCTCAACATCCTGCAGCGACGTTGCGAGGCGCTGGGCGTCGAGCTCGTCTTCGAGCGCGATGTGGAGTCCGATCTCGAATTCCCCGATGCTGACCTGATCATCGCCTCCGATGGCGTCAATTCCAGGATCCGTGCCCGCTACGCCGAACAGTTCCAGCCTGACATGGTGATCCGGCCGAACCGCTATATCTGGCTGGGCACCAAGAAGGCGTTCGATGCCTTCACGTTCGACTTTCGCCGGACCGAACACGGCTGGTTCCAGGCGCATATCTACAAGTTCGATAGTGAAACCTCGACCTTCATCGTTGAGACTACGGAAGAGGCCTACAGCGGCCATGGGCTTGGCGACCTTGACCAGCAGGGTTCGATCGAATTCTGCGAAAAGATCTTCGCCGAGACACTGGACGGTGCGGAGCTCTTGACCAACGCCCGGCATCTGCGCGGCTCGGCCTGGCTCAATTTCAGCCGCCTGATCTGCGGCAAATGGAGCGTGTTCAACGGCCGCTCCCATGTCGTGCTGATGGGCGATGCCGCGCACACCGCACATTTCGCGATCGGCTCGGGCACCAAGCTCGCGCTCGACGACGCCATCGAGCTCGCCAACCAGTTCGACCGCCATGGCCACAGTCGCGACAAGATCGAGACCGTGCTGGAAGCCTACGAGGAGGTGCGCCGTGTCGACGTTGCCCGCATCCAAAATGCGGCACGGAACGCCATGGAATGGTTCGAGGTAGTCGGGCGGCGCTATGCCGACACGCTCGAGCCGCCGCAGTTCTTCTATTCGATGCTGACGCGCTCGCAGCGCATCAGCCACGAGAACCTTCGTCTGCGCGATCGCACCTGGCTGGAAGGGTTTGAGCGCTGGTTTGCCGCGCGCTCGGGCATCGCCGTCAAGGACGGCGACCGGGTGCCGCCGCCGATGCTGACGCCGCACCGCGTGCGGGGGCTTGGCCTTGCGAACCGCATCATGGTCTCGCCAATGGCGATGTATTCGGCGCAGGATGGGCTCATCAACGACTTCCATATTGCCCATCTCGGCGCGCGCGCCATGGGCGGTGCTGGGCTGATCTTTGCCGAGATGACCTGCGTCTCGCCCGATGCGCGTATCACGCCGGGCTGTCTCGGCCTCTGGAATGACGCGCAAGCGGCGCAGTGGCGCCGCCTCGTCGACCTGATCCACAGCCTCGGACACGCCAAAGTCGGCATTCAGCTTGGTCATGCCGGACGGAAGGGATCGACGAGGCTCGCATGGGACGGCATCGATGAGCCGCTGGAATCGGGCAATTGGCCGCTGATCTCTGCGTCGTCGCTGCCCTACCTGCCCCACAGCCAGCTGCCGCGGGCGATGGATCGCCGCGACATGGACCGCGTGCGCGACGATTTCGTCGCGGCAACGCGTCGCGCGGCCGAAGCTGGCGTCGAGTGGCTCGAACTCCATTGCGCACACGGGTATCTGCTGTCGAGCTTCTTGTCGCCGCTGACCAACCGGCGGACCGACGAATACGGCGGCAGCCACGACAACCGTGCGCGTTTTCCGCTGGAGGTCTTCAGCGCGATGCGCGCCGTGTGGCCTTCCGATCGTCCCGCATCGGTGCGCCTGTCCTGCCACGACTGGACCGAAGGCGGCAACACGCCGGCCGATGCGGCGATCTTCTCTGCGCTGTTCAAGGAAGCGGGCGCAGACGTGATTGATTGTTCGTCGGGGCAGGTCTGGAAGGACGATCGGCCGATCTATGGACGCCTGTATCAGACGCCGTTCGCCGACCTGATCCGCAACGAGGTTGGTATTGAGACCATCGCGGTCGGTGCAATCTCCGAGGCCGATCACGCCAACTCGATCCTCGCCGCAGGCCGCGCCGATCTCTGCGCCATTGCGCGGCCGCACCTTGCCGATCCCGCCTGGACGCTGCACGAAGCCGCGCGCATCGGTATCACCGCCGTCACCTGGCCCAAGCAATATCTGTCCGCCAAGGGCCAATATGAAACCAATCTCGCCCGCGCCGCAGCAATGGCCGCGCAGGAGAACTCAAAATGAGCTCTGTTGCCAAGGTGATCAGGCGCGACTGGCTGGATTGGCCGTTCTTTGAGCCGCGCCATCATGCGGTCGGTGATGCGCTCGACGGCTTCGTGCGGTCGGGGGCCCTCGACAGGATCGACCACGACGATGTCGACGGCGCCTGCCGCAGGCTCGTGCGAGCTTTGGGAGAGGCGGGGTTGCTCGATTGCGCGGTCGCTACGCCTGATGGCGATGCGACGACGATCGATTCGCGCTCGATTTGCCTGTCGCGCGAGTCGCTCGCCTATGCTGACGGGCTCGCCGATTTCGCCTTCGCCATGCAGGGGCTCGGCTCCGGCGCGATCGCGCTCGGCGGCTCGGCGGAGCTGCGCAAGGCCGTGTTGCCAAAGGTTCGATCGGGCGAATGGCTGTCGGCCTTCGCACTGTCGGAGAAGGAAGCAGGGTCGGACGTTGCGGCGATGTCGTGCGCGGCGCGCGTCGATGGCGATGACTACGTCATCGACGGCGAGAAGACTTGGATATCGAACGGCGGCATCGCCGATGTCTACACGCTGTTCGCACGAACCGGAGAGGCGCCGGCCGCTCGCGGTATTTCGGCCTTCGTCGTCTTCCCCACCGATCCAGGCTTTGCCATTGCCGAGCGTATCGACGTCGTCGCTCCGCATCCGCTGGCGACGTTGCGCTTTACGAACTGCCGGATTCCGGCGAGCCGTCGGCTTGGCGCGCCTGGCGGCGGCTTCAAGCTCGCAATGCAAACGCTCGACATCTTCCGCGCCTCGGTCGCCGCCGCGGCCCTCGGTTTTGCGCGGCGCGCGCTCGATGAGTCGCTATCGCATGCGCAGAGCCGGCACATGTTCGGTGCGACGCTCGGCGATCTCCAGCTGACCCAGGCCGCGCTGGGCGACATGGCGACCGACATCGACGCCGCAGCGCTCCTGACCTATCGCGCGGCCTGGCGCCGCGACGTTCAGAGGCGTCCAACCACGCGCGAGGCGGCGATGGCCAAGCTGACGGCGACCGAGACGGCCCAGCGCGTCATCGACCGCGCCGTGCAGATGTTCGGCGGACGCGGCGTACGCAAGGGCGAAATCGTCGAGAGCCTCTACCGCGAAATCCGCGCGCTGCGAATCTACGAGGGCGCGACCGAGGTCCAGAAACTGATCGTTGCGCGCGAGCTTTTGAAGCCGCGTTGAGGCGATCGGCGAAGAGGGCTCACGCGCTCGCGCGCGCGACGTCGTCGCCGAGGCGTTGGCGCTCCTCAGCAAGATAGCCCGAGACCGCATCTCTTCGCATCGGCTTTGCGAAATAGTAGCCCTGGATGTAATCGCAGCCGAGGCGACGTAAGCTTTCGAGCTGCGCGCGTGTCTCGACGCCTTCGACGACACAGGCGATCTCCATGTCTGCGCACAGACCCGTCAGCGACTTGATGATCTTGTGGCTCACGGGATTGTCGTTGACGTCGGCGGCGAAGCTGCGATCGATCTTGATCTTGTCGAGTGGCAGGCGGTGGACGTGGCTGAGCGAGGAATAGCCGGTGCCGAAATCGTCCAGCGAGATGCCGCAGCCCATCGCTTTCAGGGTGGCGATCGACTGCTGCGCCCGGACGAAATCGAAGGTGACCGCGGTCTCAGTGATCTCGAAATCGATCCGCTGTGGCAGAACGCCGCTCTTCTCGATCACTGCGATCAGCGGCAAAATGCCGTCGGATGAGCAGATGTCGTGGGCCGAGAGGTTGAACGACAGGCTGATATCGTCGGGCCAGGTCTTGGCCGCCGCGAGCGCGCGAACCAGCAGCGCCTGCGTCAGGCTGCGGATCAGACCGATGCGCTCGGCGGCGGGGATGAAGTCGGCCGGCGAGACGAGGCCTAGTCGCGGTGAGTGCCAGCGGGCCAACACCTCGAAGCCGGCAGTGCGCTCGCTCATGGCATCGACGATCGGCTGGAAGACGAGCTCCATCTCCGCGTCGAAGTCGGCCATGCGCAGCAGGTTCTCGATGACGCCGCGGCTGCGGATCTCCGCTTCCAGCTCGCTCGAGAAGATCACGGTGTGGCCGCGCGCGTGGCGCTTGGCGTGATAGAGCGCATAGTCGGCGCATTCGTAGAGGGCTTCGGCATCCGTTGCGGAGCGCGGATACAGCGCAAACCCGATTGAGCAGGAGAGTCCGGTGTGCGACGTGTCGAGCTGATAGGGCAGCTTGACGCGGTCGCCGATCCGCTCGCCGATCTCGGCGAGATCCTCGTCGCTGGGATCGCCGCTCACCACGAGACCAAACTCGTCGCCGCCGAGCCGCGCGAACTCGACCCGATGCGGGCCAAAAGCTTCGCAGACCTCGCGGATGCGCCGGCCTGCCTCGATCAGCACGCGGTCGCCGACGGTGTGGCCGTAATTGTCGTTGATCGGCTTGAAACCGTCGAGGTCGATGATCCCGACCGCGAGCCGGATCTGCCGGCGTTCGGCATCGCCGAAGGCGCTGGCGAGCTCGGCGAAGAAGCGGCGGCGGTTCGGCAGCTCCGTCAGGGAATCGAGATTGGCGAGGCGGAAGTTCTCGTCCGAGAGCGCCTGCGTCGCCGCCTGTTGCGCAAGCAGCGATTTGCGGGATGCGACGAGGTCGGCGAAGTCGCGGTAATAGATGAACAGCACTGTTATCAACGCGCCCGACACCAGGAGGTCGTTGACCGCTATCGCCATCAGCGTTGGTTCGCCCGTCGCGAAGTAGAAGATGACGTAGGGAATATCGACGAGCAGTGTGACGATCAGGGCGGCGGAGCGGAGGTGCATCAGCGAGAAGATGCAGCCGATCACGGTCACCGCCATGTAGAAGGCGACGTGGCTCTTGGCGAAGGGATCGCCGTATGGGTAGAGCGCGAAGGACCAGGCGGTGAATCCCACCGCGATCGGAACCGTGAGCCAGTTGGTGGCGCGCAGGTTGCTCAGGATGTCTGCATCGCTACGCACGAGATGGCGCTGGCGCAGCCACCAGAACGTCCGCAAGGCCGCGAACACGGTCAGCACCGCAGGCACCACCATCGTCAGCCAGACCGGGGCGAGCGGCACGTAGGTGTAGGCCACGGCGAGCGTGTTGGTGATCAGGATGAAGTAGAGCAGCGGAATTTGCTTGGAAAAGGCGTCAAACTGGGCCCGCGTCAGATCAGGATTGTCGGCGGGCACGCGAAACAGGCGCACCGCCGCCGCAAGGTGAGATCTCAAATCAGCAACAGGCATTGAGAAACGAGCCCCAGAGTCCGCGAAAGTGTCCCGTGAAAATCCTTTGAATCGCGGGCGATCGTGCACAGGAGGGGTAAAGGGCGGGTTAGGCGGGTTCCATGAAGGAACCTCACGGGGCCATGGGAAACCCCCGCATTTCTACTGGCGTTGTGCGCCGTTGAGACGGCGTTAGGGATAGTGGACGGAGCAGATAGCTGTTTCCGAGGCAAATTCAGCACCGTCACTGCCGTTACGCTCTGCTAACTATGTGCATCGCGGGACGAAATGCACGCGCGGTTTCGACGCGCGGGCGGGGTGCCTCACTGCAGGCTGCGCTTCCAGTAGCCGGTGCCGAGCCTGCCGGTGATGACGGCGGTGGCGTCGCGGACCTCATAGGAGCCGGCGTCGGCGTAACCCGAGAGACCTTTCAAGGCGTGCAGCGACCAGTGGCCGTTCATGGCGGCAATCGTGCCTTCATGCGCCGGCGCGGCGCGCCGGCCTTCGGCGTGGAACGTATAGGTGCCATCGCCCATGATGCGCCACGTCCAGCGCGACGTGCCGCGAGCATTCGGCACCATGATCTCCCAGGTGCCGACCAGCGCAGGGTCGATGGCTGATGCGACGGGCGCTGGTGTAGCCGCGGCCGATGGTGCGGCATTTGCCTGTTTCGTGGCCTCTTGCTCGGCCGCAGACGGCGCGCCCGCGAGATAGATCGCCCGGCGCGAGAGCGAGCCGTAGACGAAGGGCTGCTGCTCGTTGCGTGTTGCCTCCATGACGTCGTCGCGAACGTTGCGGAACATGAAGGTGATCTCGACTCCCAGCGTCTCGATGTTCCGCAACAGCGCCGCAGTGAACGGGCTGTTACGGCCGTCGCCGTCGAGCGCGGTCGTGCCGTCGCGCGCGGCATAGGCGACTAGCACGTTGCCGGCCGGCTCGATGCGGCCGAGGCCGCTGGTTGCTGCCGCGCGTAGCGCCAGCGAGCGCTGCATTTTCGCGGCGAAAGGATTGTTGCGGCAAGCATCGAGGACAACGAGGCCGAGGCTCGTGGTGCTCGACACCTGCAACATCACGCTGCGCAGGCTGATCGCCTCGTTCGCCGCGTCGGTGTCCTTCTTCAGTTCCGCATCGATTGGGATCAGCCAGTTCTCTCCGTTGATTTCCATGCCGTGGCCGGCGAAATACACCGCCGCCATGTCGGCGCCCGCCGCATCGCGGCCGAGAGCGATCAGGCCGCGCCGCATCTCGTCGAACGAACCGTTGGCGATGAGGGTGACCGTGAAGCCGAGACGCCTGAGCGCGGCTGCGACGTCGGCGGCATCGTTGGGTGGGTTGGGCAGCGCTGGTACGCTTTTGTAGCCGCCGTTGCCGATCACCAGCGCTACGCGCTTGCCGTCGGCCGCGGCCGGCGCGCGAGGGACGCCCGCGAGGCTAGCGGCAAGGACAAATCTGAGAAAAAGCCGGCGTCGGTTCATGATGTCCCCGATCGGAGGTCGTCATAATACGGAGACTGGGGCGGCGAGAGTAGCATTCGAAATCGATGTGAAGGGGAACCGAAACCGGATCGCAACAAGCGCGGTAACCATTCGTCCGATGGGTTAATCGAGGAGCGAAAAAAATAGTTCTAGATCATAATCATGATGGCTCAGATGCAGAAATAGAAAATAAGCTGTGGGAAAACACGGCAGGAAAGCAAGCCGAAAAGAACGGGAGGAAAGAATGGAGACCGTGCGCCGCCTGCGTGCAATGGCTTCGCTCTGCCGACAGAGCGCGGCGTATCGTCCTGACAGATGCTGGAAGCTGCTCGCTGAAGCGGAATACTGGGAGCATGCCGCAGATGCAGCCGTGCACGAGCATTTCAGGGAATGCACGGCCAGCTCGAACGAGCTGGTGCAGCCACAACAAGCTGCTAACGCCAATCAGGCACGAGAGGAAAAGATCGTGGCAGCGTGAATGCTGTCAGTGCGGATGGCTGGAGTTTCTCGCCCCATTTTTTTTAAGCCCACAGCAGACAATTCCCTTGGTATTGCGGCCTCAGCATACGTGCGCATCCACGGCTGGCGTCCAACACCATCGTCTGTATCTCGTTATGAACGCGGCGAAACGGCCGACTGTAGCAACGATACCGTCTGGAATCCGCTCTTGGGCATGCTGATCCGTCGCGGCTGACAAAGCACACGCGGGCGGTGCTTCCGCCCGCGCGCCGATGTGTGGTCGTCAGGTAATCGCGATCGGGCAGCCGTTGCTTCCCGTGGCGCCCTTGATGGGGGCCGGGGTGAAGCAATAGACGAACTGGTATTTCTTGTCGGCGATCAGCTCGTCGAAGATCAGGTTCTCGTGATTGTGGATGCCGTGCTTGGTTTGCAGCTCGGCATGCACCACGAAAGCGAGCGACTTGTCGGGATTGGGCACCACTTCGACCGCCCAGGTGTCGGCCGCGGTGAGCGCGAGGTCCTTTTCGATCACCCATCGCGCAGCGTCCAGCCCGATGCCCGGCTCGCCGCTGTTGAAGCGATCATTGTTCTTCATCCAGAGCGAGCCCCAGCCGGTGTGGAACATGATCGCATCGCCCGGCTTGATGTCGCTCTCCGACATGTTCTGCTTGGCGAGCGCCGCCTTGATGTCGGCCGAGGTGATCTCTTGGCCGGCATCCATCATTCCGCCCTTGAGCGCGACCATGTCGATGAGATGGGCGCGGGTGAACAGCGGCTTGAGCTTCTCGACGCCGAGCTTCTTGAGGCCATAAGCGTCGCTGATCTCTGCCGCGGTATGTCCGTTGTAAAATCGCATCTCGCTCTTGTCGCCGTCCTTGCCGAGTTGGATGCCGATGTGGCCGAGACCATCGAACTGCGTGCCGGTCTGGCCGATCTCGGTGGTCAGAAACTCGTCGTGATAGACCATCTTGTTGTCGCCGAACGGACCGCCGGTCGGACTGCCTGGAATACGCAGCGTGAATACGCGCGGACCGAACAACGGCATTCCGCCTTCATAGACGCGGCCGATCTTGTAGATCTTGCCGTCCTTGATCCATTTCACCGCGTCGAGAACTTTTTCCGCCGTGATGTGGTTCGAAGCCCCGGCCTCGTCATCCTTGCCCCATTTCGAGGGCCACCATGGCTTGTCTGTTCCCTTGGGCATGGAGGTGGGGGTCTGCGCCTGGGCTTCGCTGACCGGGGCGAGCGAGAACTTGCCGTGCATCGTGCCCGCGAGGGCTGCACTTGCGGCGCCGGCGATGCCTGCCGTGCGGAGCAAGGTCCGACGATCTGTCGTAGTCATGCCGCCTTGCTGTTCTTCGCCCTTGATTTCATTAGGCATTTTACTCTCCCAGGTTGTGGCCCAGAGAAGCTGGGCTCTAAATTGTTTTCGGCATGCTCCTCCTACGTTAAGTTGTTGTCCAGCGACAAAAATAAGACGGCAAGGTGAGGGGCATTGATGAGCCTGTTCGAGAGCGACAAATCCGCCGAGCGGCTTCCGGTGTCGTTGATCACCGGCTTTCTCGGCAGCGGCAAGACGACACTGCTCAATCATGTGCTGCGCCACGACGACGCGAAGGACAGCGCAGTCATCATCAACGAATACGGTGAAGTCAGCCTCGACCATCTCCTCGTCGAGCGCGTCGATGGCGAGGTCGCCGTGCTTGCGAGTGGCTGCATCTGCTGCACCGTCCGCAGCGACCTCGAGGCGACGCTGCGTGGGCTGCTGGTGCGGCGCGATCGCGGCGAGGTGCCGCCATTCCGCCGTATTCTCATCGAAACCACCGGTCTCGCCGATCCCGCGCCAATCGTTCAGCTCCTCCTGAACAATCCGCTGGTCTCGCATTTTCTCCGGCTCGATGCCGTCGTGACCACGGTGGATGCCGTCAACGCGCCGCGTCAGCTCGACCGTCAGTACGAGGCGGTGAAGCAGGTCGCGCTCGCCGACCGGCTGCTGATCACCAAGTCTGATCTTGCCGGCGACACCACCGCGCTGAAGGCGCGCCTGCGCCGACTCAATCCCAGTGCCGGAATCGAACGCGTGGCACAAGGCGACATCGATCCGGCGCGGCTGTTTGGCGCCGGTCTCATGGATCCCGAGAAGAAGACGGTCGATGTCGCACGCTGGCTCAACGAACAGGCCTTCGTGGCGCCTCGTCAGGCACAGCACGCGCACGACGACCATGACCACGACCACGGCCATCACCATCACGACGCATCGATCGCCAGCTTCGTGCTTGCCTTCGACGAACCACTCGACTGGATGGCGGTCTCGAACTGGCTTGCGCATTTGCGCTCAGGGCGAGGCGAGGACCTCCTGCGTGTCAAGGGTATTCTCAACCTCCGCGATGAGCCGACGCCGGTCGCAGTCCACGGCGTGCACCACGTTTTTCATCCGCCGGTGGCGCTCGCAAAATGGCCCGACGCTGACCGCCGTTCGCGCATCGTGTTCATCACTCGCAATATCGCGCGCGAGGAGGTGCTGGCGCTCTGGCAGGCCGTCCGCGCGGCAGCGTGAGCTCAGGCCGCTGCGCTGCCCCTCCGTCTCGATCGCAAATGCGCAGGAAGTCTTCGCTGCGGTTGATCTGCGTCAATCGCCAGCCGGCTCGTCATGGGAGGATGTCAACAAACCCAGTGGAGTTCGAACATGGACCGTGCAATCAGACTGGCGGAGCTGGCTGAAGCGGAGAAGCGCGTTGCGCTGGGCGAGCGCCATATCGTGCAACAGGAGCAGCGTATCGCCGAGCTGGACCGCGATGGCCACGATACCAGGGACGCGTTCGCGCTCCTGGATACGTTTCGGCAAACGCAGGTCCAGCACGTCGCGCACCGCGATTTCATCCTCATAAGGTTGGGGCAGGCGCCGCAGGTCAAACGCGGTTCGATCTTCCGACCGGGGCACTACGAAGGCGCGGACACGCCGGGGAGCAGAGAGCGGCCATGATCCGGATCATTTTCACGGCCGTTCTTGCGCTGCACTTGCCGGGCAATACGCCGGACCACCTGAATCCTGGGCTCAGACCAGGCCGCGCAGCACGTCGATCAGCCGGCCGCAGTCCTCCTCCGTGCCGACCGTGATGCGCAGGAAGTTCTCGATGCGCGGCTTCTTGAAATGCCGGACCAGGACGCCGCGTTGCCGGAGTGCAGCCGCGAGATCGCCACCGCCTTGGCTCCGATGGCGTGCGAAGACGAAGTTGGCCTGAGACGGCAACACCTCGAAGCCAAGCCCAGAGAGGTCACGCGTCAGCGTTTCGCGGTTCGCCATGATGCGCGCACGCGTCTCCTGAAACCACGCGTCGTCCGCGATGGCAGCAGTGGCGCCGGCAAGCGCAAGGCAATCGATGGGATAGGAGTTGAAGCTATCCTTCACCCGTTCCAGCGCCTCGATCAACGGCCGCTGGCCGATCGCAAAGCCGACCCGCAGGCCGGCGAGCGCCCGCGATTTCGAGAAGGTCTGGATGACGAGCAGATTGTCGTGGCGTGCGACGAGCGGCACCGCGCTCTCGGCGCCGAAATCGACATAGGCCTCGTCGACCACCACGAGCTGGTCCGGATGCTCGGTGAGCAGCGCTGCGATCGCATCGCGTGGAAGGCCGATGCCGGTCGGCGCATTCGGATTGGAGAGCAGGATCGCGCTGCACGGTTGCCGGTAGTCGGCAATCTGCACCCGCATCGCGGCATCGAGCGGCACCTCCTCGTGAGCGATGCCATAGAGCCGGCAATAGACGGGGTAGAAGCTGTAGGTGACGTCGGGAAACAGAAGCGGCGCATCGTGCTTCAACAGCGCCTGGAAGGTATGGGCCAACACCTCGTCCGAGCCGTTGCCGACGAACACCTCTTCGGGCGCGACCTTGTAGTGGGCGGCGATTGCCTCGCGCAGCTGCGAAGCGCGCGGATCGGGATAGAGGCGGAGCCGCTCTGCAGCCGCCGTGACCGCCGCGAGCACGTGTCGTGAGGGCGGATAGGGATTCTCGTTGGTGTTGAGCTTGACGACGCCGTCCTGCTTGGGCTGCTCGCCCGGTACGTAGGGCGACAAGGTGTTGACGACGGGACTCCAGAAACGGCTCATGATCTCTGACCTAGGGGGCTGATCGGATCACAGTAGGGTATGCCGATCGTGAGCGGAAGCCCCGCTCGTGTTCGAAGCTCGAACCTGATCTGCGCAAACGTCGGAGATCAGCACGTTCCTGCGAGTGAAGGCTTCATGCTAGGGTCGGCACCCAAGGTCGAAAACGACTGACAACAAGAACGTAAGGCCGGCGCACAAGCCGAGCCGTCAAGAGAGGAACGCATGCCGGTTGCAGTCCTTCCCACCGATCCCTCCGTTCCAGGCGCGCCGGTGACGGCGGCCATCCTCGATGCCTTGCGGCAAATCGTGGGTGATAAGGGCCTGATCCTCGACGAGCGCGACAAGCAGCCGTTCGTGACCGAGTGGCGCGGCGTGCTGGCCGGGCAGGCCGCTGCTGTCGTGCGTCCGGCCAATACCACCGAGGTCTCCGAGGTCGTGAAGCTCTGCTACGACAACGGCATCGCGATCGTGCCGCAGGGCGGTAACACCGGCTTGATGGGCGGGGCCACGCCGTGGCCAACCCACCGCGGCATCCTGCTGTCGCTTGGCCGGATGAACCACGTGCTGGATGTCGACCCGGTCGGTTATTCCATGACCGTGGAAGCCGGCTGCATCCTCGAGACGCTCCAGGAGACGGCGGCGCGCCGCGACCGCTTCTTTCCGCTCAGCTTGGGCTCGCAGGGCTCATGCATGATCGGGGGCAATCTGTCCACCAATGCCGGCGGCGTGCAGGTGCTGCGCTATGGCAATGCGCGTAACTTGGTTCTGGGCCTCGAGGTTGTTCTGCCGAACGGCGACGTCTGGGACGGACTGCGCGCGCTCAAGAAGGACAATACCGGCTACGACCTCAAGCATCTCTTCATGGGCGCCGAAGGCACGCTCGGCATCATCACCAAGGCGGTCCTGAAGCTGTGGCCGGCGCCGAAGGACGTGTGCACGGCGTGGCTGGCGATCCGCAATCCGCAGGCCGCCATCGGGATCCTTTCGGAAGCATATGTCGCCTCCGACGATAATGTCGGCTCCTGCGAGCTCATGAGCCGCGCCTGCACCGACATGGTGCTGCGCCACATTCCTGGCACGCAGGATCCGCTCAAGGCGGACACGGAATGGTATCTCCTGCTCGAATGGTCGTCGTCCCGGCCGCGGCTGGACGGCAGCGTGGGCATGTCGGAGAAGATGGAGCAGTTTTTGGCCGATCAGTTGGAGGCAGGCCATCTGCTCGACGCGGTGATCGCCCAGACAGAGGCGCAGTCGCGTAATATGTGGCGCATTCGCGAAAGCGTTGCCGAAGCCGCGCGTGCCGAAGGACCTGGCCTCAGCTACGACGTATCGGTCGCGATTTCCAGAATTCCTGAACTCATCGACAAGGGCCTCAGCGCCGTCCTCGACATCCTTCCGACGATCCGCCCCTATCCACTCGGCCATATCGGGGACGGCAATCTGCACTTCTCCTTCATGGGTCCGAAGGACATGGACCGCGAGACGCTCACGCAATATTCCGCCGCGATCACGAGGAGCGTGAACGACATCGTCGCCTCCATGGCCGGCTCGATCTCGGCGGAGCACGGCATCGGCATCGAGAAGATCGACGAGCTGGCGCACTACCGCTCGAAGACCGAGCTCGACGTCATGCGCACGATCAAGCGGGCGCTCGATCCGAAGAACATCATGAATCCGGGCAAGATCCTGCGGCTTTGATGCGCGCCTGGCGAACCGCAAGTCGCGGAAAGGGCGAGGAAGACCGTGCCTGCAGCTCGCCCGATCGCGACAGTTGCGACGCAGCCCTCACTGGATCGCGATTTGACACTTCGTCTTAATTTGTCAATTTCGACAAATGGGACCGAAAACGCGCATTCTCGACGCGACCATGCTGGTGTTTCGCCGCCACGGCTTTCGCCGTTCCTCGATCGAGCAGGTGGCCGAGGCCGCCGGCCTGACGCGGCAGGCGCTCTATCATCATTTCGAGTCCAAGGAAGCGCTGTTCCGCGCAGTCATCGAGCGCGTCCACGAGACCGCCATTGCCGCCGAAGAGGTGGCAATCGGCGGAGCGGAGAAGGCGGGCCGCGGCTTCGCAGACATTCTCGTCGCCGGCATGACGGCACGGATGCAGGCGATGATCGGATCTTTCGAGGGCTCACCGCATATCGAGGAGCTGTATTCCGAGCACCTCGTGCATGGGCGTGACCTCTATCAGAAATATGCAGCGCTCTATGCGGAGCGGCTGGTCGCGACCATCGCCCGCGTTGCGCGCAAGCAGAAGCTGGCGCTGCCGCAGGGCCTGTCGCCGGCCGAATTCGCGCGGCTCGTCGAAATGGCCGTGCACGGATCTAAGTCGCAGCATCCGGCGATGCAGCCGGCGGAGGCCTTCCTGAAAGACATGGCGATGATGGTGCGGACGCTCTGCGCCGGCGCCGTGCCGAAATCGCAGGAGCAGCCCGCGAGCAAGGCCGGGACCAGAGAACGATCCTCACGCAGCAAAGCCGGAGCACGTCCATGAGCGCCATGACCATCAACGGCCGCCTCGAGCCACTGCCTGAGGATCCCGATGCGCTGCTCATCGACGTCGTGCGCGATCAGCTCGGTCTCACCGGCACCAAGCTCGTCTGTGGTGGCGGCGTCTGCGGCGCCTGCACGGTGCTCGTCGACGGCGTACCGGTCACGAGCTGCCTGATGCCGGCGCGCGCCGCCGCCGGAAAGTCCGTGACCACTGTGGAAGGCATTGGCGCTCAGGAGCTGCACCCGATACAGAAGGCGTTCATGGCGCATGATGCCTTGCAATGCGGCTTCTGCACGCCGGGCTTCATTGTGGAAGCGGCCGCGTTCTGCGATCGCTGGCGAGCGGCGAAGGGGACGGCCGTGCCTTCGCGCGAGGAGATCGGCGCGGCGCTGTCGGGCCATCTCTGCCGCTGCGGTGCCTATGATGCGATCTTTCGCGCGGTGGCGGATGCCTGTGCCGGCCGCTTCGACGGCGATCATTTCGCAAGTCCACGGATCGAGGCGCGCGACAAGGTGACGGGCGCGGCAAGATACACCGTAGATATCAGGCATGACGGCCAGCTCGAGGGCGTGATTCTGCGCTCCCGCGATGCCCATGCGCGCATCACCGCGCTCGATCTGGCCCCCGCGCATGCGCTTGACGGCGTCACTGCGGTGTCGCTGTTGTCCGACGATCGCATCGTGCGCTATGTCGGCGAGCCCATCGCGGCGGTTGCAGCGAAGGACCGCAAGACCGCCCTCGCGGCGCTCGCCGCCATCAAGCTGACCAGCGAACCGCTGCCCGCCGTGATCGGGCTCGATGCGGCGCGGAAAAACGATGCGCCCGTGGTGTTCGACCGGGCGAGCCGCAAGAAAGCCGGCAACGTCTCGGAAGCAGCCGGCGGACCTGCACCATGGCAGCGGAACGTTCGCGGGCCGACCTCGGTGTTTGCCAAGCGCGCCAAGAGAGCGCGCAACTGGGTGGACGAGGCGCGGCAGGCGAATAATCGTCTTCTCGTCGAGGGGACATTTCGTACGGCCACGCAGCAGCATGCCTGTCTCGAGCCGCATGCTGCGGTTGCGCGTTTCGATGGCGAGCAATTGATGGTGCACGCCTCGTCCCAGTGGGTGTTTCACCTCAAGGAGCAGATCGTCAAGCGCTTCAAGCTCGATCCTGCGCGCGTCCGCGTGATCGCCGACCATGTCGGCGGCGGCTTTGGCTCGAAGGCGAGCCTGGGCGGCGAGACGATTGCCGCAATCGAACTCGCGCGCGCAGCCAATGCACCGGTGCGGGTTGCTTATGACCGTCATGAAGAATTGTCGGTCGCCGGCTATCGGCCGGGCGCGGAGGTGAAGGTCGCGCTGCTGCCCTCCGACCAGGGCGACTTGAAAGCACTCTCCGTCATCGCGCATGCCGATACGGGCGCCGCGATCAACTCGACGATCGCGGGACTGGCGCGGCTGATGTATCCGGCCGAGGCCAAGGAGCTCTCCGATTTTGATGTCATCAGCAATCTGCCGCCGGGTGCGGCGTTCCGCGGGCCCGGCGGTCCCCCGATGGCATTCGCGGTGGAGCAGGCGATCGACCAAGCGGCATTGAAACTCAACGCCGATCCGATCGCTCTGCGCAAGCGCTGGGATCCTGATCCCAATCGGCAGCGGCTCTATGATTGGGCCTTGGGCCTCGACATCTGGCGCAATCGGACCTCGGCCGGGAGCGGTCGCTATCGCCGCGGCGTTGGTGTCGCGACCGGCTACTGGTTCTATCTCTGGCAACCCAAGGTGAAGGTCGAAGTCGCGGTCAAGGGCGGTCGCATCGTCGTATCGACTGCGACGCAGGATATCGGGACCGGCACCCGCAGCGTTCTGGCCGACACCGTCGCGCGCGAATTCGATCTCGAGGCTGATGAGGTGGAGGTGCGCATCGGCGACTCCTCGCTCCCCGAAGGCCCCGGCTCCGGTGGCAGCCGCGTCACCGCCTCGGTGCTGCCGCCGACGCTCACGGCGATCCAGAAGTTGAAGGCCGCGCTCCTCGATCAAGCCACGCGCAAGCCCGCGCCGGGCTCGAACGCGCCGTGGCGTGAGCTGATCGCGCGATCGGGAGACATTGCTATTTCGGAGACGCGTGGCGAGGACGGGAAGAACACGGCGCCCGGCATCCGCTCACCGCTGAAGGACCTAGGGCTTCTCGGCCTCGTGTTCGGCTGGATGATGCGGCGCAATTCCAACATCGTTATCGGCGCCGGCGTGCCGAGCTCGGTGCAGGTGATCGAGGTCGAGGTTGACACCTGGCTCGGTCACGTGCGCGTGCTCAAGGTGCATACCGGACTGGCGGTCGGGAAGATCGCGGCACCCCAGCTCGCGCACAGCCAGGCCTGCGGCGCGGTGATCCAGGGGCTTGGCTACGCGCTCTACGAGGCGCGCGAGGTCGATCCGCTCAGCGGCGACGTCCTGACTGCCAGCATGGAGGATTATCGCATCCCCGGCATTGCGGACACGCCCGAAATCGACGTGCATTTCGATGAGGCCGGCTTTGATCATGTGCAGGGCAATAGCGTCGGCATCGGTGAGGTGGCGACCGTGCCGACGTCGCCCGCGGTCGCGAACGCGATTTTCAACGCGATTGGCGTACGCCTCACCGAAATTCCGATCCGGCCAGACCGCATCGTCGCCGCCTTGAAGGGGAGGACTGCGGCATGAACGCCTCGTCAGCAACATCAGCAGGTGGCGCACCCGAATTCCGCGCCGCCGGCACGGATCTGTCCGAGCGTCGCCGCAGCGGGGTGTCCCGTGGGCCCATCGTCGATCTCTCCATGACATCAGGCATGATTGGGATCGACTGGGCCGCGGATGGCTCGGCCCGCATCGGCGCATTCACCACGATCGCGGCGATCGCGTCCGATGAACGCATCCGTGATGCTTATCCCGGCATCGCCGCCGCCGCGCAAGGTCTCGCCACGCCGCAGATCCGGCATCTGGCGACGCTCGGCGGTAACCTCGCTCAGCGTTCGCGCTGCTGGTATTTCCGCAATCCGCAGATCGACTGTTTCAAGAAGGGCGGTTCCGACTGCCCGGCGAGGTCGGGCAATCATCTCTATCATGCAGCATTCGATCTCGGGCCTTGCGTGGCCCCGCATCCGTCGACCATGGCCATGGCGCTGCTCGCCTATGATGCGACGATCACTACAGACCGGCGCAGCCGATTGTCGCTGCCTGATCTCATCGGCGACGGCACCAACAGCGCTGTGGACCATGCGCTTGAGCCCGGCGAAAGAATAGATGCCATCTCATTTCCCGCGCCGCTCGCCTCCGAGCGTGCCTATTACAAGCGCGCCATCAGCCGCAGTTATGCGGAATGGCCGCTGGTCGAGGTCTGCGCGCGCGCCGTGGTATCCGGCGGCATCTTCCGGCATGTCCGCATCGCCGCCGGCGGCATCGCCCCGGTGCCGCTGCGCCTGACGGCGTGCCAGGCGGCGTTGGAGGGAAAGCCGGCAAACGCGGAAACCATCGCGCAAGGCGCGCAGCTCGCGACGTCAGGCGCAAAGCCGCTGCCGATGACCGGATACAAGCTCGATCTGCTGGTTGGCCTGGTGCGGGACGTGGTGGAGCGGATTGCGAAGTAGGGCAGCCGGTGCTCGCACGATCAAGCCGGTGCTCGATTCCAAGAACGTCATGAACCTGGGCAAGATGCCGCGTCTTTCATGAGGGCTCGCGAGACGCGAGTCTCAGGCGGATACTTTGCGGCGGTAGCGAATGCTGGATGGTGAGCGTCCATAGAGTTCGAGAAAGGTGGCGTTGAATCGACGCACGCTGCCGAAGCCGGCCCGATAGGCAATCTGGACCAATGGTTCATTCGTCTCGTCGATCAGGCGTTTCGCGCGTTGTACACGCCTCGTCTTCGCCACTTGCTGCGGGCTGGCCCCGACGTGCCGTTCGAACAGGCGCGCAAGGTGGCGTGCGCTCACTCCGAGCCGATTGGCCAGTGCAGCAACCGAACCGTCATCCAACGCGCCACCGTCGATCAATTTCAAGGCGCGCACGACGGTTGAGCGCGTGCCATTCCAGGCGGCGCAAAAGGGCGCGGTCTCCGGACGGCAGCGCAGACAAGGCCGGTATCCCGCCGCTTCGGCCGCCGCCGCCGTCGGATAATAAGCCACGTTACGGGTCAACGGCTGCTTCACTGGGCAAACCGGGCGGCAGTAGATTCGCGTGGTCTTCACGGCCGTGAAGAAATGGCCGTCATAGCGCGGATCGCGCCGCAAGCGCGCAGTGTTGCACACCTCAAAACTGAGCATGACTCACTTTAGCGCAGAGTCCGGCCCGAAGAACAGCCGTGAGATGATCAGGTCCGATTCCGGCCAGCGGCGTCGGTACGCCCTTCTTATAGAGCAATGCCAGATCCGCTGAACAGAGTTGGAGGAGCAAAATGAACAGCACGAAGTCCAAAGAGGTTGTCATCAGCGCCTGGAAGACCTTCAAAAGCCGTGATGCCAAACTGATCGCGGGGCTGTTCACTCCCGATGCCGAATGGATCGCACCGGCCGGAAACGCAACGGCAGTCGCACTCAAGCACACCGACCATATGATCGGACCGAACCAAATCGCGCACTTCATTGCCTCGGAAATGCATAGTCTGTTCTCGAACGTCGACATCTCGTTTCGAGGCATTCATGCCGACGGCGATACTGTGGTCGTCGAGGAGCGGATGCGAGCCACTCTTCCTGGAGGCAAGCCGTACGAAAACGACTATTGCTTCATTTTCGTCTTGTCGGGCGACCGCATCAAGCTGGTTCGTGAATACATGGACACCCGGAAGGGCTGGCAGATGATTTTCGAGCCGCTTTAACTCGATCTGCAGGTTGGCCTGGTGCGGAATGTGGTGGAGCGGCTTGCGAAGCGGGGCAGCCGGGTTCGCATTCATTCGCCGTCATCGTCGTCCTGCAGGATCGTTTCCGATAGGAGCTCGGCGGCCTTCTGAAGCGGGGCGATGAAACGGTCGAGTTCGGCGAAGCTCACGCGAGCTGCCGGGACGGAGACGCCCAGGCACGCGATCAGCTCACGCTCCGGCGACAGGATGGGGACGGCACATCCAACCACGCCCTTGACGTACTCCTCGTTGGTCTTGGCCCAGCCGCGCTGACGGGTCTCCTCGAGCACCTTCATCAGGGCGTCGTAGTCTGCGATCGTCGTGTCCGTAAATTTCGTCAGCGTGAGCGCGCGGCACAGCTTCTCGCGCGCTTTCCCCGGCAAGCGGCTCATGTAGATCTTGCCTGTCGACGTGCAGTGCAGCGGCGCCGCTTCGCCCGGATTGAATTGCAATCCCTGTGGCTGCGAGACGCGGACGCTATCGACATAGGCCACCATGTTGTCGCGCACGACGCCGATCTCGCATTGCTCGCCGATTTCGCCGGCGACCGCGCGCAGCACGGCATGCCGGCGCGCGGTGCGGAATGCTGCGCCGATGACCTTGGCGGACAGAGTGACGAGCTGATTGCCGACGACATAGCGCTTGGTCCCGAGCGCCTTCTGAAGCAGGCCGCGCTCCTCAAGATTTCCGATCAACCGATGGGCGGTCGGAAGCGGAAGGCCAAGCGCCTGCGCGATCTCCGCGACCGACGCGGCTTTGGTTTGACCGGCGACGTGCCCGACGATCGCAAAGGCGCGATCGAGTGGTCCGTCGGTTCTGGCTGGGTCCATCATTCGCACCTCCCTTAGTAAATTATCATTTTTCGGAATAAAAACTATTGAAATATGAAAAAGATATTAGACGGCTCTCCCTCGTTGCTCATATCGTTGGCTTCGCCGGCCGGTGAACAGGATTTGTGCAATGCAAACCGGGTCCCACGGGCGGCGCGCCGAACAGGAGAGTGGGATGTCAGGTCATTACGACGTCGATGCCGTGCGGAAGGAATTCCCGGCTGCCGAGCGGATGACCTATCTCGATTCCGGCTTCCAGGCGCCGCTTGCGCGCCCCGTGAAGGCGGCGATCGACCTCTTTCTCCGTGAAGGCCTCGAGACGGCCGGCCCGAAGAGCGTGTGGCTCGACCGCGTCGAGCAGACGCGCGCCAAGGTCGCGCGATTCCTCGGCGTGTCCGCCGACGAGATCGCCTTCACCAAGAACACCTCGGAAAGCATGAACATCGCCGCGAACGCCCTGCGGCTGCGGGCGGGCGACAATGTCCTGATGGTTCATGGCGATCACCCGAACAATGCATACGCCTTCCTCAACCTGCAACGGCAGGGCGTCGAGGTGCGGTTCGTGCCGATGACCGATGTGGTGGATGCCGCGAGCTTTCGTCCCCACGTAGATGCAAACACCCGCGCGATCTCGATGTCGCATGTGACCTTTCACGCCGGTCACCGCTTCGATATCGAAAGTGTCGGTGCCCTGTGCGCGGAGAAGGGCCTCCATTTCATCGTCGATGTGATGCAGGCGATCGGCGTGGTGCCGATCGATGCAAAGGCCATCCGCGCGAGCTTCATCGGATCGGGCAGTCACAAAGGCCTGCTCGTTCCCCAGGGGCTCGGGCTCCTTTATTGGGACAGCACACTTGCCGAACTCGAGCCCGCTTATCTCGCCGCTGCGAGCCTTGCGGAGATTCCGGCCGACCTCATCGCGCGGCCGGACAAGCTCACGCCGGCTCCGAGCGCCCGTCGCTTCGAGCTCGGCAACTTCAATCTCCCTGCGATCCATGCGCTTGGCGCCTCGCTCGACCTGATCACGCAGATCGGCATCGAGAACATCCAGAACCACTGCTTCGAACTCGGTGATCATCTCATCGCAGAGCTCGATGCGCTCGATATCCGCCTCGTCGGTCCACGCGACCGGAAACACCGCGCGCCGCATATCTACGTCGTCGCACTGCCTGCGGCCGAGTGGCTCGGTTACTTCGAAGACAATGGCGTGCGCGTTTCGCCGGAACGGGACGGCATTCGGGTGTCGTTCGGCATGTTCAACACATCAGCGGACGTCGACCGCCTGATCGAGCTCATCCGCGGGCGCGGCGTCAAGACATCATCCAGGGCCGCCTAGAAGGCGGTGTAGGCCAGAGATCCAGAGAGAGGGTGCAGGACATGAGGAAGTTTGCACGGATGCTGGGGGCTCTGTCGGGCCTTGTGATCGTCACTGCCATGGTCGAGCCGTCGGTCGCGGCTGACAGCCCGACGCTGACCAAGATCAAGTCCGGCGGCGCGATCACGATCGGCTACCGCGAGGCGTCGATCCCGTTCTCTTACCTCGGTCCCGATCAAAAGCCGATCGGCTTCTCGCTCGATCTCTGCGCCGCCATCGTCGAGCGCATCAAGACGGAGCTCAATCTGCCCAATCTTATGGTCAACTATACGCCGGTGAACTCGTCCAACCGCATCCCGCTGATTCAGAGCGGCACCGTCGATATCGAATGCGGCGGAACGGCCAACGACAAGAAGCGGCAGGAGCAGGTGTCATTCTCGGTGACGACCTTCGTCAGCCAGCCGCGCTGGCTGGTCAAGGCCGACAGCGGCCTGAAGGCCGCCGGCGATCTCAAGGGCAAGACGATTGTCGTCACGCAAGGCTCAAACGCGATCGGCTTCGCGCAAGGCGTGAACGCCAAGGAGCAGCTCGGCCTCAACATCGTCCAGGCCAAGGATCACGCGGAATCATTCTTGATGTTGAATACGGGGCGTGCCGCAGCCTTCATGGAAGACGACATCCTTCTCGCGGGCCTCAAGGCTGCAGCACCGAAACCGGATGCGCTGATCTTCCTTCCCGAAGGTTATGCGAGGATCTATTACGGGCTGATGTTCACGAAGGGCGATGCCGGCTTCAAGGCACTCGTCGACGATGTTCTGTCAAAACAGATGGCGTCGGGACAGTTCGAGAAGACCTACACGAAATGGTTCACCAGGCCGATCCCGCCCAAGGGTGAGAATCTCGCGTTTCCGCTCACCGATACGCTGATGGAGCGGATTGCGAATCCCAGCGACGCGGTCGACTGACCGGAAACGCTGCGGGACTCGATCAAGGTCGCCTTCGCTCGCACCGATAACTCTGAGGTTTGCGATGTTCGGAGTGCTTTTTGAACAGACGGCGGATGGCCAGCGCTATATCGACTGGCTTCTCGCAGGCCTCGGCTGGACGCTGGCGCTGGCCTTCTTCGGCTGGTGGATCGCCTTCGCCGTCGGCGTTGTCGTCGGGATCGGCCGTACCGTGCAGAACCGCTTTGTTACGGCACTCGCGCGGCTCTATGTCGAGATATTCCGGAACATTCCCGTCCTGGTGCAGATGTTCCTCTGGTACTTCGTGTTGCCGGAGATTCTTCCGAGCCGGCTCGGCGACGCCATCAAGCAGATCCCGCCGCCCTGGGGATCGTTCTTCCCGGCGCTGGCGTGCCTCGGACTCTACACCGCGGCACGCATTGCCGAGCAGGTGCGCGCGGGCATCGAGGCCTTGCCGAAGGGCCAGACCGAGGCGGCGAGCGCACTCGGTCTTGGCGGATATCTGACCTATCGCCACGTCATCGTCCCGCAGGCGCTGCGACTGATCGTGCCGAGCCTGACCAGCGAGGTCATGGGCATCTACAAGAATACGTCCGTGGCGCTCACGATCGGCCTGATGGAGTTGACTGCGCAGGCGCGGCAGATCAGCGAAGCGACCTTCCAGACCTTCACTGCCTTCGGTGCCGCAACGCTGATCTATCTCGTGCTGGCGCTCGTCGCCTATCAATCGATGATGCTCATCGACAAGGCCGTGCGCATTCCGGGCTCCACCCCGACGAAGGACCCGATCGAGCCGGCCCTGGCGGACGACGTGGAGCCGGGCGCCGCCTTGCCCCGCGGATTGGAGGTCGTGAAATGAACAGTCTCGATTTCTCGATCCTCCTTCAGGCCTGGCCTTAATCTCTGGTCGGGACTGCTGTTCTCCCTCGCGCTGACCGCAGCAGCCTTCGTCATCGGCATGATGCTGGGGACCTGCTTTGCCCTTGCGCAGCACCTCGAGGTACCCGTCGTCAGCCAGATCGTGCGCGCCTACATCGCATTGATCCGCTCGGTCCCGCTGATCCTCGTGTTGTTCTGGTTCTTCTTCCTGGTGCCGATCGTGCTCGGGCACCTCTACGGCAATGGCCGCCCGATTCCGATCGGCGCGACCTGGACGGCCTTCATCACTTTTGGACTGTTCGAGGCAGCCTATTATTCGGAGATCATCCGTGTCGGATTGCGCGCGGTGAACAGGGGGCAGTTCGAAGCCTGCCAGGCGCTCGCGCTGTCCACCTTCGATACCTACCGATCCGTGATCCTGCCGCAGGTGATCCGTGTCGCGAGCCCGATCATCCTGAGCCAGACCATCATCCTGTTCCAGGACACTTCGCTCGTTTACGTGCTCTCGCTGACCGATCTCCTCGGCGCGGCCTCGAAGCTCGCGCAGCTCAACGGCCGGCTCGTCGAGATGTATCTCGTGGTCGCGGTGGCCTACCTCGCCATCAGTTCGGCGGCGTCGCAGTGCGTCGCATCGCTCAGGCGGCGATATGCTCTTGGCGGAGCACACCGCTAAAACAGAGAGGAGATGAAGATGCAACAGCAAGGCGCTGTGAGCCCGAGCGATCATTCTTCCGCGATCGTCGTCGTGGAGAAACTGGTGAAGCGGTTCGGCCGCTTCACCGCGCTGAATGATGTCAACCTGACCGTCGCCAAGGGCGAGAAGATCGTTCTATGCGGCCCCTCCGGCTCCGGCAAGTCGACCCTGATCCGCTGCATCAACCACATCGAGAGGCACGACGGCGGCCGGATCGTGGTCGACGGCGTGGAGCTGATGGACCGCATGGCCGACATCAACAGCGTTCGCTGCGAGGTCGGCATGGTGTTCCAGAGTTTTAACCTGTTCCCGCACCTCTCGGTCGTCGAGAACTGCATGCTGGCGCCGATCAAGGTGCGAGGGCTCTCGCGCCCTGAGGCGCACGAGCGTGCGATGAGGCTGCTCAGGAAGGTCCGCATTCACGGTCAGGCGGACAAATATCCCGCACAGCTCTCGGGCGGTCAGCAGCAGCGCGTCGCTATCGCCCGCGCGCTGTGCATGCAGCCGAAGATCATGCTGTTCGACGAGCCGACCTCCGCGCTCGATCCGGAGATGGTGAAGGAGGTGCTGGACACGATGGTGCAGCTCGCAGGCGAAGGCATGACCATGGTGTGCGTGACCCATGAAATGGGCTTTGCCCGCGAGGTCGCCGACCGCGTCGTGTTCATGGACCAGGGCAGCATCGTCGAGGAGGGGGAGCCGGCGAGTTTCTTCCGCTCGCCTCGCACGAAGCGCGCGAAGGACTTTCTCAACCAGATCATCCACTAGAGGGGATGTGAGCGGGGGGCGCCCGCGCCGGGTCTTTCCGGTGCCCTCCGCGCGCCGGCTGACCAGCGCACATACCGGGCCAAACAGGCCTGCGGAAGCGTCAAATTGCGCCTCACGCAATGCAAGAGGCGGCTTTATTCCCGCCATGGATGCTTTAAGGAAGGGCCTATCAGAATTAGGTCGCGGCCCGGCTTGCGGCGCGCGCGACCCTGGTTCAGGCAGAAGGGGCCGGTTGGCGCGCCCGACAGATGAGAAGGATTTGAAGCAATGATCCAAACCGTTGGTATCATCGGGGCTGGCACCATGGGGAACGGCATCGCCCAGGTCTGTGCCGCGGCCGGGCTTTCGGTCGTGATGGTCGATATCTCCGACGCGGCGGTGGGTCGCGGGATTGCGACCGTCGGCGGCAGCCTCGAGCGACTGGTCAAGAAGGAGAAGATTTCGGCGGCCGATCGCGAGGCGACGCTCAAGCGCATCACCGGCACCACCGACCGTGCCAAGTTCGCGGACTGCGACCTCGTCATCGAGGCCGCGACCGAGAACGAGGAGCTCAAGGTCAAGATTCTCAAAGACCTCTGCGTGAGCCTGTCGCCGCGCACGCTGATCGCCACCAACACCTCGTCGATCTCGATCACCAAGCTCGCCGCCGCGACTGATCGTCCCGATCGCTTCATCGGCATGCATTTCTTCAATCCGGTGCCGGTGATGCAGCTTCTGGAGCTGATCCGCGGCTTGCAGACCTCCGACGACACCCACGCCAAGGCACTCGATTTCGCCCAGCGTGTCGGCAAGGTCGCGATCACAGCCAAGAACAGCCCGGGCTTCGCCGTCAACCGCATCCTCTGCCCGATGATCAACGAGGCGATCTTCGCGCTTCAGGAGGGGATCGCGACGGCCGAGGAAATCGACGCCGGCATGAAGCTTGGCTGCAACCACCCGATCGGGCCGCTCGCGCTCGCCGATCTCGTCGGGCTCGACACCATGCTGTCGGTGATGGAGGTCTTCTACAAAGGTTTCAACGACCCGAAATACCGTCCGGCGCCCTTGCTCAAGGAAATGGTCGATGCCGGCCATCTCGGCCGCAAGACCGGCCAAGGCTTCTATACCTATAACGCCTGATAGAGCTTGAGGCCGCGATCGCCGAGGCGGCCAACTCATTTCCGTAACTGGCGGCCGGCTCGAACGGCCGCCAGTTCATCGTCGAAATCTGCACTTTCGTTCCGAAGTTTGTGCTCCAACAAAGAGGGCGTGCCGCTATCCGCTTACCGTCGCCTTGCTCCAGCGAAATCGGGACTGCGGACTGCGATGACTGTCATTGAAATCGATCACTCCCGCACGCGCGCCAAGGCGGGTGCGGCCAGGGTGGACGCGCGCAAGAGAGCCGCAATGGCAACATCGCGCGTGGTGCCGCAAGCCGTTTCAGGACGCATACGGCGGATCAAGTGGGCCATCCTCCTCCTGACGCTCTCGATCTACTACATCACTCCGTTCCTGCGCTGGGACCGCGGGCCGAATGCGCCCGACCAGGCCGTGCTGCTCGACTTCGCGCATGGCCGTCTCTATGCCTTCTTCATCGAGATATGGCCTCAGGACCTCTACCTCGTCACCGGACTGCTGATCCTCGCATCGGTCATCCTGATCCTAGCGAATGCGCTTGCGGGGCGGGTGTGGTGCGGTTTCGCCTGTCCGCAAACGGTTTGGACCGATCTGTTCCTCCTGGTCGAACGCCTCGTTGAAGGCGACAGGCGCGAGCGGCTGAAGAACATGAACGCTCCGCTGACCGTCGCGCGGGCGCTCCAAATCGGCATCAAGCACAGCACCTGGCTGCTGATCTCGCTGATGACTGGCGGCACGCTGATCTTCTATTTCACGGATGCGCCCGACCTCGTTCGCGCATTTACGGGCGGCGACGTCTCCGCGACGGCTCTGACCTGGATCGCCGTCTTCACCGGGACGACCTATGGCCTTGCGGGCTTCGCGCGCGAGCAGGTCTGCACCTTCATGTGTCCCTGGCCGCGGCTGCAGGGCGCGATCTGGGATCCGGAAGCCTTCACGGTCAACTATCGCGACTATCGGGGCGAGCAGCGTATGTCGGCCAAGAAGGCCACGGAACTTCGCGCGCGCGGCGAGGCCGCCGGCGATTGCGTCGATTGCGGCCTGTGCGTCAACGTCTGTCCGATCGGGATCGACATTCGCGAGGGGCCGAATTTCGCCTGCATCAATTGCGGACTCTGCGTCGATGCCTGCGACAGCGTCATGAGAAGGCTCGATCGCCCCCGCGGCCTGATCGATTATGAAAGCTGGCGCAACATCGAGCGGGGTCATCGCGGCGAGGCCCGTGCCTCACGGCTGGTGCGCCCGAAAACCGTCGCGCTCGCGGTGGTCAGCGTCGGATTGGCGGCTGGTCTCGCCGGATTGCTGGCGACCAAGGCAACGGGCGCCATAGCGGTGCTGCACGACCGCGATCCCCTGGCTGTGACCCTGTCCGATGGCTCGGTCAGAAATGCCTACACCGTCAAGCTTCTCAACAAGGCAAGCGTCGCCCACCACTACACTTTGACGATAAAAGGCATAGATGCGAGCCTGAGCATCGTTGGTCACGACGATGGAACTCCCATCAGCGTCGAAGCGGATGGCTCGGAATCGCTGCGGGTCACCCTGACCACGGCGAATCCGAAGGACGCCGATGTGGTTTTCACCGCCAGCGACGAGATCGGAGGGTCGGTGCTATCGACCGCCGACAAGTTCGTGGCTCGCTGAAGGGCATGGAATAAGAAGACTTGGAATAAGAAGACTTGGAACACGAGGACTTGGAACAACGCGAATGGATGCCGAGAACGAGATGCCTGACCGGATGACGATCGATCGCAAGGCGGCGGCGGAACGGCGCAGCCTGCTTGCCCAGGACGTGATGGAGCGAACCGGGATCAACGAGGCGATGATCGGGGAACTGGTCGCGCGGTTTTATGGCCGCGTGCGCGAGGATGCGTTGCTCGGTCCGGTGTTCGCGATCGTGAAGAATTGGGACGAGCATCTTTCCAAGCTGCGCGATTTCTGGTCGTCGGTAGTGCTGACCACCGGGCGCTATCACGGCCAGCCGATGCGAGCGCATCTTCCGCTCAGCCTGATCGGCGATCATTTCGATCGCTGGCTCGATCTGTTCGAGCAGACCGCGCGTGAGGTCTGTCCACCGGCCGCGGCGGCTTTGTTCATCGACAAGGCGCGGCGCATTGCCGACAGCTTTGAAATGGCGGCAGCGACGCAAAGCGGGCGCATGTTCACGCCGCGGCACATGCTGCGCTCTTGAAAATGATATGCCTGCCTGACAAACGTGCAGCCATCTTGAATTGAATCTGCAACGCGCGACGCGATGGCGCGTCGCACCAATTCCAACATGTTCGGTCTGATCTGCAAAATGATCATGCCCGATCGTGCATCTTGACATTGCGATCGCAAAACGCCTGTGAATGCGCATTTTGCATTCAATCAAAGCGAGCATCATGAGAATGATGCACTGCGGCGCAAATTCTTCGCCTTCTTTTTGGCAGAGTCCCAGCGCCTGCTGGCGTGCATGACGCATTCAACGCACACCACGTCGTCTCTACCCTCCGCCAACATTGAGGAACCTGAAGCCTGCGTCTGTGCGGCGCAGACGCGACGAACGCTGTTGATCGGTGCACTTGCCACCTCGGCTTGCCTTGCTGGCTCCGGGCGCGGCGCGGCGGGCGAAGATCCGCCGGGCGCAGACGAGCGGCCGCAGAAGGGCGATGTGCTGGTGTTCTCCGAAGGCGATCACGAAGGCAAGCTCGTCACGCCCGCCGATCTGCCGCTTGGCGGCCCGCCGGGGCATGCCTGGCCGAAGGATCCCAAGACATCGGTGGTGCGCAGCGCCTCGCGCCTCAACGAGATCCTGATCATCCGGCTCGATCCCGCCGAGCTCGACGATCAGACGCGCGCGCGTGCGCAGGACGGCATCGTCGCCTATTCGGCGATCTGCTCCCATGCCGGCTGTCCCGTCACCGCCTGGGTCAAGAGCGATGTCGGCGACAAGGAGGTGTTCAAGTGCATGTGCCACAATTCCGAATACGATCCGCGACAGGGCGCGCAGGTCGTGTTCGGGCCAGCGCCGCGACGGCTTGCAGCGCTGCCGCTGGCACTCACTGACGGCGCGCTCAGCGTCGCCGGCAATTTCATCGGAAAGGTAGGTGGCCAGCAGCCAGGGTGATCAGCCGCGGGTCGCGCCCGCGCGCCAGAAGCGGTCGCGCCCGCAGGCGTGCGGGCGAGGAGACAAACAAACTTCAAGAATTCAAGCAGCAAGAATTCAAAAGGGGAAACGTCCATGACCAGAAAACAATGGTTGTTGTCCGGCTTCGTCGCCTTCACCTGCATCGTCTCGACCTCCGCGGGCGCCGGTCCGATCGAGAGTTACACGCCAGTCACGTCGCAGCGTCTGGAAAATCCGGAACCCGGCAACTGGATGCTGTATCGCCGAACTTATGACGGGCAGGGCTATAGCCCGCTCGACCAGATCAATACCAGCAACGTCAAGGATCTCACGCCGGTCTGGACTTTCGCCACCGGCGTGATCGAAGGCCATGAGGCGCCGCCGATCGTCAATAACGGCGTGATGTTCGTGGCGACTCCGATGGGGCAGGTGATCGCGCTGAACGCCAAGACCGGCGACGAATACTGGCGCTACAAGCGGCAGCTCCCTGACGACCTGTTCCAGCTGCATCCGACCAGCCGCGGCGTCGGCCTGTGGGACGACAAGCTTTATCTCGCCACCACCGACGACCACGTCGTTGCGCTCGACGCCAAGACCGGCAAGGTGGTCTGGGATACGAAGGTGCAAGACTACAAGAAGGGCCAGTACATGACCCTGATGCCGCTCGTCGTCGACGGCAGGGTCATCGTCGGCGGCTCCGGCGGCGAGCTCGGCGTGCGCGGTTACGTCGCTGCATTCGACGCCAAGGACGGCAAGGAATTATGGCGCACCTTCACCATTCCAGGTGAGGGCGAACCCGGTCACGACACCTGGCAAGGCGACGACTGGAAGACCGGTGGCGGCTCGGCCTGGATGACCGGCACCTACGACAAGGACTTGAAGACGATCTACTGGGGTGTCGGCAACGCCGCGCCATGGCCCGGCGACAGCCATCCCGGCGATAATCTCTACACCTCGTCGGTGATCGCGCTCGATCCCGCCAACGGCAAGATCAAGACCTATCACCAGTATCACCAGAATGACTCCTGGGACTGGGACGAGGTCGACGCGCCGATGCTGGTCGATCTGCAACGCAACGGCCGCTCGATCAAGAGTCTGATCCATCCGGGACGTGATGCGATCTTCTGGGTGCTCGAGCGCACACCGACCAAGATCAACTACGTCGCTGGCTGGCCGTTCGTCTCCACCGACGTCTGGAAGGGCATCGATGCCGAGAGCGGCCGGCCGATCGTCGATCCCGCGCATAAGCCGGTGATCGGCAAACGCGTCGAGTTCTGCCCGTCGCTGTGGGGCGGCAAGGACTGGCCTTCGGCGGCCTACAGCCAGAAGACCGGCCTCGTCTACGTTCCCGCCAATGAAAACTTCTGCGGTGGCTTCACTGGCGAGAAGGTGGCGCTCAAGCCCGGCGAGCTCTGGCTCGGCACAAAGCCGGAAGATATTGGCCTGAAGGCGAAGCCCGGTGCGGATCATTTCGGCGAGCTCCAGGCCTGGGATCCCGCGACCGGCAAGAAGCTGTGGCAGCACGACTTCCCGAAGTCGCAGCTGTTCGGCTCGGTGACGGCGACCGCGGGCGATCTCGTCTTCGCTGGTGGCACCAACGACCGCTACTTCCGCGCCTTCGACGCCAAGACCGGCGAGCTGCTATGGCAGCAGAAGACCAACTCCGGCATCATGGGCATGCCGATCTCCTACGAGATCGACGGCACGCAATATGTCGCGATCCAGTCCGGCTGGGGCGTCGACGCGCAACGCATCCAGGATGCGCTTGCGACCAACAACATCGGCATTGAGGCCAACGTGCCGCAGGGCGGCGTGATCTGGGTGTTCGCGCTGAAGAAATAGGGCGGACCGACCCCGAGCAGCGCGGCCAGGGGGGCAACGAATGCGGCGGACGAAACGTCCGCCGCATTCTGCTTGTTGAGCTGTGAGGCGGGCTTACTTGCCCTCGCGCTCGACCTTGCCCTTCTCCTTCGCGTTCATCTCCTTGACCTTCGGGTCCTGACTGGACTGCCCCGTGGTCTGGTTGGTCGAAGCGGGGGGAGCATTGCTCGGCAGCGAGGTCTGGTCCGGCGTTGAGGGACGCGTCGCGGTGGCCGGAGGCGTCGTGTTGCCCTGTGCCTGACTTTGGGCCTGTGCGGTCAAAAGAAAGGCGCCCGACAGCACCAAGACTGCGAGCGCCCGTGAGGTGATGTCCATCGATCTCTCCTGTCGGATCGATGGCAACGGCGAACTGTCGCCTAACGTTCCCTCATCACGTCTCCAATTGCTTGCCGATCGGCAGGGAGCGGATGCGCTTGCCGGTTGCAGCGAAGATCGCGTTGATCAGCGCCGGCGCGAATGGCGGAACGCCGGGCTCGCCGACGCCGCTCGGCGGCGTGTCGGGCCCCGGAGTCACGATATGGACGTTGGTCACCAGTGGAGATTCGTCCATCCGGACCACAGGGAAGTCGTCATAGTTCTTCTGCTGGACCTTGCCGTCCCTGAAGGTGATCTCGCCGTACTTGGCGAGGCTCAGGCCCATGATCGCGGCGCCCTCGATCTGCGACTGGATGCGCTCGGGATTGACGAAGGTGCCGCAGTCGATGGCGGTGTCGACCCGCGGGATCGTCAGCTTGCCCTTGTCGTCGACGGCCGCTTCCACGATCGTCGCGATGTAGCTGACGAAGCTGCGGTGCACGGCGATGCCGAGGCCATGGCCCTTCGGCACCTGGCGGCCCCATTCGCCCTTCTCGGCCACCAGCTCGACCACCTTGCGCAGGCGCGCGGTGTCGATCGGATAGCTGTCGTAGGGCTCGCCATAGTTCCAGAGGTCCTTCACCGAGGCGAGCTTGACGATGCGGGGCGAGCCGATCAGCTCGAGCAGCATGTCCTTCTGATCGCGGCCGGTGGCCTGCGCGATCTCGCCGACCATCGACTGCACCGCGAAGGCGCGCGGGATATTGGAGACCGAGCGGAACCAGCCGATCCTGGTATGGGCGGCCGCTTCCGGATTCTCGCAGGAGATGTTGGCGATCTCGAAGGGCATGTCGACGAGGCCCATGCCGAGTTCGAACGAGGCCTGGTGCACGGTGCCCGCCGCGAATGTCGAGGCGATGCTGGGCGCAACGCTGCGGTGGCGCCAGGCGATCACCTTGCCGCTCTTGTCGAGGCCGGCCTCGATGCGCTCGACCGAGACGGTGTGCAGGAAGCCGTTGTGGAGATCATCCTCGCGCGTCCACTGCACCTTCACGGGCGCGCCGAGCTCCTTGGAGAGCAGGGCGGCCTCGAGCGCATAGTCGCATTTCGACTTGCGGCCAAAGCCGCCGCCGAGCAGCGTTACGTTCACGGTCACGTTCTGCTCGGGGATGCCGAGCGTCTTGGCGACGTCCTCGCGGGTACCGCCGGGGCTCTGCACCGGCGCCCAGATCTCCGCCTTGTCGCCCTTGACGTCGGCAACAGCCACCGGCGGCTCCATGCTGACATGGGCGAGGTGAGGGATGTAGTACTCGCCGACGATCACCTTGTCGGCGCTCTTGAGCGCGGCATCCGCATCGCCCTCGTTGCGCACGACGAGGCCTGGTTTGCGCGCGGCCTCCTCGAGCTCCTTGCGGTAGGCGACCGACTCGTAGTTGCCGTTCGGCCCGTCATCCCAGACGAGCTTCAGCGCATCGCGACCCTTGATCGCAGCGCCCGTATTGCGGGCGATCACGGCCACACCGCCGAGGGGCTGGAATTTCGACGGCCACGGCCAGCCGCGCACCTGCATCACCTTCTCGACGCCCGAGACCTTCATCGCGTCGGCCGGGTCGAAGGAGACCAGCTTGCCGCCGGTCACCGGCGGACGCGCAATGACGGCGTATTTCATGCCGGGCAGCCGCACGTCGGCGCCGTAGCCTGCCTTCCCCGTGGTGATGTCGTGGAGGTCAACGATGCCGATCTGGCCCTTGGTGAGATAACGGAAATCCTTGGGGTCTTTCAGCTTGAGGCTGTCGACGCTCGGCAAGGATTCCTTGGCTGCGTCGGCTGCGAGCTCGCCGAAGCCGAGCTTGCGTCCGCTCGCGCTGTGAACGACCTCGTGATTGGCCGCTTTCACTTCCGTCGCCGGCACGCCCCAGCGCTTGGCTGCGGCCTGCTCCAGCATGATGCGCGCAGAGGCGCCGATCTGGCGCATCGGGATCAGATAGTGTCGCGTGCTGCGAGAGCCGTCGGTGTCCTGGTTGCCGAACTTGACCTCGTCGCCATGGGCCTGCTGGACCTTCACCCTCGACCAGTCGGCTTCCATCTCTTCGGCGACGATCAGCGGCAGGCTGGTGCGCACGCCGGTGCCCATTTCCGAGCGGTGCGCGACGATGGTGACGATGCCGTCGGGAGCGACCGCGACGAACACGCGCGGGTCGACCACGACGCCGTGCGGCATCTTCCCGGCGCCGGTCTCATAGGCGAACGCCTGGCGCGACATCACGGGCGCGGCGAGCACGAAGCCGCCGGTGACGCCCAGTCCCTTCAGGATGCTGCGGCGGGAAACCTTCTCGATCCTGACGTGCTTCTCGAAGCCACGAAGCTTCTTTGGGTTGTCGATGAAATTCATGGTCACACCCCCGTCGATGCGAGATGGACGGCATTCTCGATGCGCTGGTAGCAGCCGCAGCGGCAGATGTTCCCCGCCATCGCCTCGCGGATCTGGTCGTGTGACGGCTTGGGATTGTCCATCAGCAGGGCCGCGGCCTGCATGATCTGGCCGGCCTGGCAGAAGCCGCATTGGGGAACATTGACCTGGCGCCACGCTTTCTGCACGGGATGATCGCCGTTCGGATGCAGGCCTTCGATGGTCGTGACCTCGCGACCCGCAACGTCGTTGACCGAAGTGATGCAGGCGCGCACAGCTTCCTTGTCGACGATGACGGTGCAGGCGCCGCACAGCGCCTGGCCGCAGCCGAATTTGGTGCCGGTCAGCCCGACTTCGTCGCGGAGAAACCAGAGCAGCGGAAGATCCGGGTCGCCATCCCAGCTTTGTTCCTGGCCGTTGATTTTTATCTTGATCATGATCGTTTCTCGCTCTTCTTAAGCCAATGATCCGATGGGCGTGATTGATTGGTGTGGCGGCGTCCGCATCCTCTGCTTCCGCAAGCCCAAGCAACTCCCGGGGCGGAGGGGATGACGACGGGCGATGTCTGGAATGTGCTCGATACCTCCCGGTTGATTCTTTTTTGATGATTTTCGCGCGGCATCGTGACGAGCGTGATGCTAGCAGAAACCGGACACCGCGGACATCACAGCCGCTTGTGTTCGCGACCAGATTGCATCTGCGATTTGTCAAAAGGTGGGCGCGATCCGTCGCTTGCCCCTTGCGCGGTGCGGCAGAGCATCATTGCGACCGACATAAAAAAGCTTCGTCCGGCGGGACAGCGCGGACGAAGCAGGAGACCTCAGTCGAGGGAGGGAAAACGCAGGGACACAAGCTTTGCGAGCTGGCGACGCTGCGGAGTGTACAAATCTCGATGCTGAGGGAACCCACCGCCACACGAGCACATGGGCGGCAATGCCGGCCATCTGGTTCGCGCCCGATCCGAGAGGACCCGACCGGCTCGCTGGGTTCAGGACCAGCGAGCCGAAAGGTGGAAAGAACGAACGCGTTGCCTCAGGCAGCCGCTAAGCAGCTTTGTACCTAAGCAGCTTTGGCCTTCGCGACATGGGTCGCGATCGCGTCCATCAGCGCCGGTGACAGGCAGTCATAGGGCTCAAGCCCGATTTCCTTCAGCCGTGAACGGATGTCGGCCATCTGCTCCGGCTTCACGCCCGATTCGATCACCGAGGAGACGAAGGCAGCAAATTGCGGGGCCTGCGAGCCCTGCTCCTGGAACAGTTCGGGATGGATGAAGTCGAGGCCGTAGAACGGGTGGCCCTTGTTCTCGATGCGGCCGTACATGTGCGTGCCGCAGGCCTTGCAGGCGTGGCGCTGGATCACCGCCGACGGATCGACGATCTCCAGCTTGTCGCCGTTCTCGAGCACGGTGACGTTCTGGCGCGGCACCACGGCGACGACGGAGAACGTCGCACCCTGCGGCTTCCAGCACTTCGTGCAGCCGCAGGCGTGGTTGTGCGCCACGTCGCCCTTGATGCCGACCTTGACCGGGTGGTCCTTGCATTTGCAGACCAGCGTGCCACCGGCAAAGCTGCCGCTGCCCTGTTTGAGGCCATTGTCGATCGAGGGATGGAGAGCAACAGTCATGGGACGATCCTCCTTGTGGGTGATGGTTCTGGTTTAGTAGACGACGACCGAGCGGATCGATTTGCCCTCGTGCATCAGGTCGAAGCCCTTGTTGATGTCTTCGAGCTTCAGCACGTGGGTAATCATGGGATCGATCTGGATCTTTCCGTTCATGTACCAGTCGACGATCTTGGGCACGTCGGTGCGGCCCCGCGCGCCGCCGAACGCGGTGCCTCTCCAGTTCCGCCCGGTGACGAGTTGGAACGGGCGGGTGGCGATCTCCTTGCCGGCTTCCGCAACGCCGATGATGATCGATGTTCCCCACCCGCGATGACAGCATTCCAGGGCTTGGCGCATCACCGTGGTGTTGCCGGTACAGTCGAAGGTGTAGTCGGCGCCGCCATCGGTCAGCGTCACCAGGTGCTGGACGATGTCGCCGGTCACCTTCTTGGGGTTGACGAAGTGCGTCATGCCGAACTTGCGGCCCCAATCCTCCTTGGAGTCGTTGATGTCGACGCCGATGATCTTGTCGGCGCCGGCCATCTTGGCGCCCTGGATGACGTTGAGGCCGATGCCGCCGAGGCCGAACACCACGACGTTGGAACCCGGTGTGACCTTGGCGGTGTTGACGACGGCGCCGACACCGGTCGTGACGCCGCAGCCGATGTAGCAGCTCTTGTCGAAGGGGGCATCCTCACGGATCTTGGCGACTGCGATCTCCGGCAGCACCGTGAAGTTCGAGAAGGTCGAGCAGCCCATATAGTGGTAGATCGGCTTGCCCTTGTAGGAGAAGCGGCTGGTGCCGTCGGGCATCACGCCCTTGCCTTGCGTCGCGCGGATCGCGGTGCAGAGGTTGGTCTTTCCGCTCAGGCAGCTTTTGCACTGCCGGCATTCCGGCGTGTAGAGCGGGATGACGTGATCGCCAGGCTTCACCGAGGTCACGCCTGCGCCGATCTCGCGGATGATGCCGGCGCCCTCGTGGCCCAAGATCGAGGGAAAGATTCCTTCGCTGTCAAAACCGTCGAGCGTGTAGGCGTCGGTGTGGCAGATTCCGGTCGCCTTGATCTCGACCAGAACTTCGCCGGCCTTCGGTCCCTCCAGGTCGACCTCGACGATTTCAAGCGGTTTTTTCGCTTCGAAAGCGACCGCGGCACGTGTCTTCATCGTAAGCTCCTCAAATTCTCTCCCGGAGACGCCAAGACGTCGTCTCGACCGTGCACCAATCGTTCATTTCCTGCCCATGCAGGAGTCTTCGGCCTTTGTATAGGCCTCCTTCTTGTCCTCATGCTTGCCCGGCCGCGCGCGACCCCAGGCTTCGTTGGAGCGGGCCCGCAGATAGACGTAGAGATCGTCCATGTAGCAGGCCACGTTCGGATTATCGCCGAAGGCCGGCATCACGTTCTCCTGCGCGGTCGAGACGTTCTTGCGGCCTGAGGCGACGACGCCGAGGAAGTCGGCGTAGCTCATGGTCTTCAGGGAGTCCTTCAACGCCGGAGCGTAGGTCGATCCCATTCCGTCCGGACCATGACAGACATGGCAGTCCGAGTGATAGCGGCGGTATCCGGAATAGGTGTACCAGTCTACGGATCCGTCGGCTGAAACCTTATAGGTCGGATTTCCTTCCTTATCGAGCCACTCACCATTTTCATTTTGCTTGACGGCGCCCGGGTCGCCCGAGCCATCCGCGAATGCAATTCCTCCGGACGCGACGAAGATCATCGCAACTATGACAGAGCAGATTCTACGCAAGAGATTTTTTCCTCGACAGCGCGCGGTGGAGACGAGCCGGCGCGTGGAGTTGATCCACGCGCCGGGACGATACGAGGTCGAGGCTAGTTCGGCAGCGAGAACACGGTCAGCGTACCGCCGAGCGCCGTGTAGTTCGACAGTGCCGCGTAGCCGCCGACTGCGCCGAGACCGGCGGTCGGATCGGTCAGGCCTGCCGCCAGGCCGATGCCGGCCCAGCCGCCCACGCCGGAGAGGACTGCGACGTACTGCTTGCCGCCGTTCTCATAGGTCGTGACGTTGCCGATGATGCCGGAAGGGGTCTTGAACTTGTAGAGCTCCTTGCCGGTCTTGGCGTCGACCGCCTTCAGGTAGCCTTCGAGCGTGCCGTAGAACACCACGCCGCCGGCGGTTGCGAGCGCACCCGACCAGACCGAGAACTGCTCCTTGTTCGACCACACGATCTTGCCGGTCTTGCCGTCCCAGGCGATGAAGTTGCCCATGTTGGTCTCGCCCTGCGGCGGATACATCGAGAGCGTCGCGCCCACATAGGGCTGGCCCGCGGTGTAGCTGACCTTGAACGGCTCGTAGTCCATGCAGACGTGGTTGGTCGGAACGTAGAACAGCTGCGTGTCCGGCGAGTAGGCTGCCGGCTGCTCGTCCTTGGTGCCGAGCGCGGCCGGGCAGATGCCCTTCACGTTGACGTCCTCGCCGGCCTTGTCAGTCGACGCGGCGTCAAGAACCTTCGGACGGCCGTAGGTCGGGGAGTTCTTGTCCATGTCGACGCCGGAGGTCCAGTTCACCTTCGGATCGTACTTTTCGGCGACCAGCAATTCGCCCGTGGCACGGTCGAGCGTGTAGCCGAGACCGTTACGATCGAAATGCGTCAGCAGCTTGCGCGGCTGGCCGCCGATCTGCTGATCCGAGAGGATCATCTCGTTGACGCCGTCATAGTCCCACTCGTCGTGAGGCGTCATCTGGTAAACCCACTTGGCAACGCCGGTATCTGGATTACGCGCCCAGATCGTCATCGACCATTTGTTGTCGCCGGGACGCTGCTTCGGGTTCCAGGTCGAGGGATTACCCGATCCGTAATAGATCAGGTTGAGCTCGGGATCGTAGGAGATCCAGCCCCATGTCGCGCCGCCGCCGATCTTCCATTGATCGCCTTGCCAGGTCTTGAGGCTGGAGTCCTTGCCCACCGGCTTGCCGAGCGCAGTGGTCTTGTCGTCGACCAGAATCTGGTCATCCGGCCCTTCCGAATACCCACGCCAAGCCAGCTTGCCGGTCTTGATGTCGTAGGCGGTCATATGGGCTTGAACGCCGAATTCGCCGCCGGAGATGCCGATCAGCACCTTGTCCTTGACGACCATCGGCGCCGAGGTGCCTGTCTCGCCCTTTGCGGGATCGCCATTCTTCGCGGTCCAGGCAACCTGACCGGTCTTGGCATCGAGCGCGACCAGCGTGGTGTCGGCTTGATGCAGGAAGATCTTGCCGTCGCCATAGGCCAAGCCGCGGTTGACCGTGTCGCAGCACATCACCGGGATGACGTTCGGATCCTGCTTCGGCTCGTACTTCCAGATGATCTTGTTCTCGTTGGAAAGGTCAAGGGCGTAGACCTTGTTCGGGAACGGCGTGTGGACGAACATCGTGTTGCCGATGATGAGCGGTCCACCTTCATGGCCGCGCAGCACGCCGGTGGAGAAGGTCCATGCGACCTGCAGCTTGCCGACGTTCTGCGCGTTGATCTGATTGAGCTTGGAATAGCGGGAATTGGCGTAATCGCCAGTGGGCATCACCCAGTCTTTCGCGTTTTGCGACATCTTGTTCAGCTCGTCATTGGCTGAAGCGCTGCCGACGGCCAGAGCCGCGGCAGAGCCAAGAAACGTCGCTAGTAGCACCTTGCGCATAGTCATTCCTCCTAGGTCTCGTTTATTGTTTCCGAAGCATTGCGTACCGCTGGGCACTGAGGTCCAGCGTCTGCTCGTGCAGGGCGGTCACGATTGGGACCAGAAACGATGCTGTGCTGTTTCCTCCTCCTGGATATGAGCCACAGGTCCGCTTTCACGTGCGGCCCGTTTCTTGTTGTTCCTGGCACAATCCGTAACCGGTTCGTAAACGGGAAACTTGCCCAAGAGAGAAGGGCATTTGCTCGACAGCGCAAAGGCGCGAACTTTTTGATTTTGCAGTAGCGAATTCAGCAGCTTCTGTGCTGCCTGGCCGCGGGCACTGGACTCAGGTTCCCCTTGACGGCGCTGCAACTAAAGCGGAGGATTATCAATTAAGGATGGCAGACGGAGCACTGGCGCTTGCTCCAAAGACCGCCCTAATTTGAGGTAAACGTCGCTTCATCGTCACAGGGGGCCTCTGGCGGCACCCAACGCGATTTGAATCAAATCAGTGGCTGGGATCATGTCCGACACAATACACACGCTCAGCACGACCGGACTCACGCCGAAGAGGCAGATCCAGAGCTGGGTCGACGGGCTGACGAGTCTCTGTGGACATTTCGATGTCGATCCGCTGGAAGCGACCGCGCTCGAAGGCCGCATCGATTACACCACCGTATCGCGCCTGAAACTCTGCCAGATCGAGGTGAGCCAGCATCGCATCGCGCACACGCATGCGCGCGCCAAGGCCAATGAGCACCCCTACATCAAGATTCATTTCCAGACCTACGGCATCTCCTATTTCGAGCAGGAGGGCCGCCACATCGAGCTGATGCCCGGTGACATCATCGCCTATGACGTGTCCTGTCCGCACTCGATCATCAGTCCCGCCTTCACGCGGCATGACGTGGTGATCGTGCCGAAGGCTCTGCTGCGCGATCGCGGCTTCCCGTCTCAGCGGATGCCGGCCTGCAAGCTGACCGCGCGCACCGGCACCGGGCGAATCGCCCACGATTTCGTCCACGCCACCTTCGACGAAGCCGCCAAGCTGTCGGCGAACAGTGCGGTCGGCGTCGCTGATTCGCTGATCGACCTCCTATTGCTGCCGCTGCGCGAGGCCGACACGATGTTCGATCGGGTCGGACCCGAGGCGATGTATGTGCGTGCCCAATTTTTCATCCGCGAGCATCTACGTGATCCGGATTTGTGCATCGACCAGATTTCCGCCGAGCTCGGCTGCTCCAAGCGCTATCTGCACATGCTGTTCAGCGAGCGCGGCACGACGGTGAGCGACTACATCTGGCAGGCACGCCTTCAGAACTGCCGTCAGGAGCTCGAGGCCCACGCCGGCAAGACCATCACGGACGTCGCCTTCTCCTGGGGCTTCTCGAGCTCGTCACATTTCAGCCGCGTGTTCCGGAAGTACTTTGGCGTCGTGCCGTCGTCGATCCACAAGGCGCAGCAGAACGCCGTCGTCTCCGAAGAGCATTAGGCCTGGCCTCACGAGGAGGCTTGTGACGGTCCGCCGCCCTTCTGCGTGATGCGCCGCCAGACGATTTCCGTCAGACCCACCGCAATGAGACCGAACGCGCCGCCCGTGATCACGTTGACCACGCGCTCTTCGGCAATTCCGCTTGCCCCTCCCGCGAACGACGCCGCGAGGGCGATGAAGAAGCAGCGCAAGCCAAAGCCCACGATGTAGCGGGAGAATGCGATCAGCGTGAGCGTCGCGCCGAGAACGGCGAGCGCATAGCCGGCGCGACTCTCGGGCAGCGCGACGCCTGCGAGGAAGCCGAGCGGGACGCCGACCAACGCGCCGATGGCGCGCTGCTTCAGCTTTCCGGTGGAGGCCGCGAGATCGCCGACGACGACGCTTGCGGCCGACCACATCACCCATTGCCCCTGGGCCAGATGCAAAGCCTCGACCAGGGCAGCCGCGGCAAATACGGCCATCGCCGTTGCGGCCGCGGGCAGAAACCATTCGGCCGCGGCAGGTCCGAAAGAGGACGGTGTGTGGACAGGGCGGCGCCACCGGTCATAGATCTGGATGCCGCAGACGAGCGCGAGTGCAATCGGGGACGATGCCACGATCACCTCGGCATGACGCAGGGCCTCGGGCGCACTTACCCCCTCGCGCACCTCGCAGGCGAGGTAGACCGCGGGGATGAAGACCCAGTTGCCCAAGGTCCGCAACGCGTTTCCGTAGCGTGTGACCGCCACGGCAAGGAAGCCGGCCAGCGCCGTCAGCGCCACGAACAGCGGCTTGATCGGGGCGGCGAGGAAGAGGGTGACGAAGGTGACGATGATCGCGAGGTAATGCAGCGCGATCGTTCGCGGAGCGAGGTGCAGTTTCAGCGCGGGAATGAGCAGGGACACCGCGACCAGTCCCAAATTCAGCAGCGCCGCCTCACGGAAGAGGAAATAGGCCGCAACGAGCGGGCCGACGACAACCAGCGCTCTGACGATATCGCTGGTCCTGATCTCCCGGAACAGGACGTCGCGCAGGCTTGCAGCGGGCGGGATGGTCGGCGAGCTCACGATGGCACCGGATCGTCAAAGGCGATGCATAGCACGGAAATGGCCGCGGTGACTTTGGCTTCGAACAGTCCGGGGCGCATGCGAGCGCCGTGCCGCACTCTCGCTGTCATCGCCCGGCTTGACCGATGGCCAACCTGTCGGCGATGTGTCCGAACAGGTGTCAGCCATGTCCCCGGACTAAACATCAAGCCGGGGCATGACAGCGGAGAACGAGGAGCTGCCGTTCTCAATGAAGAGTTCTCACCTCTGAATGATCTGCTTCCAGACGTCGCCGAGGATCGCGGGCTCGCGCGGTGGCAGGTAGGTGAGCCCGGCCTGCTTGCCGAACTCGGCTATCTTGCCTTCTGTCATGAGCTCGGTGAGCGCGTTGTTGACGGTGGTCATCAGGATGGGATCGCTGGCAAGCCCGACATAGCCGCGATTGGCGCCGATCGGATAGTAGTAGCCGGACGCGGTGATCGCGGTGTCGGGATGGGCGGCGCGGTAGGCGTCGAAACGGGCGAGATCGAGCAGCGTTGCATCAAAGTCGCCTCGGTCGAGCGCGCCGAGGAGATCGTCGCGGCCGGGTACGAGATGCGTGATGCCGTCGATCAGCCGTCCCTTGTCGAAGCTCATCAAAATGGCGTCGCCCAGCGATCCGCTTTCGATCGCGAGGCGGAGACCTGCGAGATCGCCGATATCACCGATCTTGCGATCGCGAGCCTTCGGACCGAGCACGACCGTCATCGGCGAATAGATGTAGGGCTGGCTCGGTGCGAGCGCGCCCAGCGTAACGCGGCGCCGACGGTCCTCGCGGGTGGCGCCGTCGAAATCCGGAAGCCTTGCAGTCTTCATGCCGGGCACGGCAAGGGAATCGCGGGTCAGTGCATAGCTGCCGACCAGCGCACAGCGCCCGTCCGACAGCAGCGCGTTGGCCTCGAGCTGCGGGCTCGAATCCTCGTCCAGCTTGCTTTCGAACCACTGGATCTGGAGTGGCCGGTCGAGCCGCCGTGCGATCGCCTGCGCCAGCGTCACGTCGAAGCCCGTGCCCGGCTTGCCGCGGTGATGCACGGACAGCGGTGGCCTGTCCTCGTCGAGGCATATTCGCAAGGGATCCGCCGCATTCGCGACCGTCGCGAGAGCCGCAAGCATCGCGGCAAGGCCGAAGGCCCGAAGCCGAATTCTCATGGCCGTCTCCGGCTCGAAATGTAGGCCCAGAGGTCGGTGATGTCGTCCTCGCTGAGGATGTCGCCCCACGGCGGCATCTTGTTGTTCTTGCCGTTCTTCACCGTGGTAACGAAACGCGTCTTGTCGTCAGGGAAGGCGCGCAGGTCCGGCGTGATGGTGCCGGAGTTCATCATGCCGGGACCGTGGCAATGCGAGCATTTTTCGGCGTAGGTCGCCTTGCCGTGGTCGACCTGCGCCTGCACGGGGTTGCCGTTCGGTTCATCCGCGCCGCGGGTGGTTGCTACGGACGCAGCCGCCAGCCCCGCGACGGCGGCGAAAGTCGCCGCCGTCCTGATCAAAGTGTCTTTCCGCACGTCGACCCCGTGGTTATTGCTTGATTGCGAAAACCCACAGGGAGCCGCCGGGCGGCACCTTGGCGAGCCGCTCGTCGCCGGAGAACAGCGAGTAGACGCCGCCATAACCGCTCGCCACCGCGACATACTGCACGCCGTCCTGCTGCCAGGTCACCGGCTGTCCCTCGATGCCGGAGCCGGTCTGGAACTGCCAGAGCTTCTTGCCGGTGTCGGCGTCGAAGGCTTCGAACTCACCAGTCAACGCGCCCGAGAACACGACGCCGCCCGCGGTCGACAAGACACCCGAGAAGCGCGGGATGTCGCTTGCCGCTTCCCACTTCGACTTGCCGGTCAAGGGATCGATCGCCTTGAGATGGCCGCGCGGGCCGTCACCGAACTCCCAGGGATCGGTGAGGTCCATGCCGAGATACCATTCACCCTGCTTGAAGGTGACCGGCTCGGACTTGTACTTGCCGCCGAAGTTGAGCGTGTTGGCATAGGCAAGGCCGGTCTGCGGATTGAACGACATCGGCTCCCAGTTCTTGCCGCCGAGGATCGACGGATAGACCGTGACCTTCTTGCCCTCGCGCGCATCCTTCACAACATCGGTCTCGATCGGCCTGCCGGTCTTCATGTCGACGCCGGTGGCCCAGTTGACATTCACGTAAGGATTGGCCGCGAGCAGTTTGCCGTTGGTGCGGTCGAGCACGTAGAAGAAGCCGTTGCGGTTGGCGTCCATCAGCACCTTGGTCGGCTTGCCCTCGACGTTCATGTCGGCGAGCACCATTTCGGCGACCGCGTCATAGTCGAACGGATTGTTCGGCGAGAACTGGTAGTGCCACTTGATCTTGCCGGTCTTGGGATCCATCGCCAACACCGAGCAGGTGTAGAGGTTGTCGCCCGGACGAACCGCCGAGTTGAACGGGCCCGGATTGCCGATGCCCCAATAGACCGTGTTCAGCTCCGGATCGTAGGAGCCGGTGATCCAGGTCGAGCCGCCGCCGAGTTTCCAGGTGTCGCCCTTCCAGGTGTCGCCGCCCGGCTCATCCGGCGAGGGGATCGAATGGGTACGCCAGAGGTGCTTGCCCGTCGCCGGATCCCAGCCGTCGATGAAGCCGCGGGTGCCGAACTCGGCGCCGGAGATGCCGGTGATGACGACGCCGTCGGCGACCAGCGGGGCCACAGTCATCGAGTAGCCTTCCTTGATGTCGGCGGCCTTCTCGCGCCACAGCTCCTTGCCGGTCTTGGCGTCGAGTGCGATCACGTTGGCGTCGAGCGTCGTGCGGAACACCTTGCCGTCGTACAAGGCCGCGCCACGATTGATGATGCCGCAGCAGACGATACGCGGTGTTTCCGCGGGGTACTCGACCTTGGTCTTCCAGATCTGCTTGCCGGTCTTGGCGTCGACCGCCATGGTGGCGTTGTGCGAGGTCACGTAGATCACGCCCTGGTAGACCAGCGGCTGCGATTCCTCGCTGCGATCGTCGTTGAAGCTGTAGTTCCAGACCGGGACGAGGTTCTTGATGGTGTCCTTGTTGATCTGATTCAGCGTCGAGAAACGCTGCAGATTGTAACCCATCCCGTAGTTGAGAACATTCGATGTGTCTGACGCGCCCTTGTTGAGTTGTTCTGTGGTCTGGGCATTCACACCCGTCGACGCAAGCATGACGAGGCTCGCGGCCATCGCAAAGCGTTTCATCCGTTCCTCCCAATGTGCGCGCCTTTTGACGCTGCGATCGCAACACTCTGATGGAACGCAAAATGCGTCAATACGAAAGTCGTAACCACGCTGATGAATTGTTGGACGCCAGTTACTCCTGGTAAACTGCTTGCCATTCCGCACTGCATACAAGAACGCGAGCGAGAAATTCCGCAGCACGAAGATTGCCCGCCATGCGTTGCCAGCTTTGCGTGTTCACCACGAGGCGCGTAGAGTTCGAACCATGGCCCGGCTGGCGACTTGTTTCGATTCCATGGGCGAGCCGGGACGCTCGAGCAGGGAGGGTTTCAATGATATCGCGTCGATCCATCGCATTCGCAGTTGCAGGCACGTTGCTCGGTGGTCCGGCCTGGTCGGCATCCCCAAACGCCATCAAGATGCTCGACACGGACAATGACGGCACGCTCGATCTCGCCGAGGTGAAGAAGGCCGCAACTGCGGTGTTCGCCAAGCTCGATCCCGATCATGACGGCACGCTCGACGCGCGCGAGCTGCGCGGACGGTTGACCGCCAAGGAGCTCGCAGCGGCCGATCCGGATCACGACGGAACGCTGACACTGGACGAATATCTCGCCGTCGTGGAGCAGCGCTTCAACGCCGCCAACCCCGACAAGGATGGCACGCTCGACGCCAAGGAGCTGAAGTCGCCCGCGGGACGTGCTCTGCTACGGCTCCTCAAATGAGCGTCTGATTGCGGCTTCAGGCTTGCGTCTAGTTCGTCAGTGCGTTCGGGCAGGCGATCGGACGCGGCCTTGCGCCGCGCTTCTCGGGCGGCACATTGCAATCATCGATCCGCTGTTCATCCGTCCATTTCGGGCCGAGCCGCTCCTTGCCAGTGAGAGTTGCCTTGCTGGTCTGCGTTGTCGTCGTGCCCGGTGGCGGCGCGGATCGCTCATCGCGACGCTCACCAGCAATCGCCCGATATGCAAGGCTCGCAACGAGCAGTGAAATCAGGAATCGTCCGCGGAACGTGGCCATGAATCCCTCCGAGATCCCTTTCATTGGTGCGACTACATCGCAATCAATTCTGTCCCGCCACCCGGAACCTGGGACGCGCCGACCTGTTTCTCCCGCGACATCCCGCATCGCGCCGGGGCAGCGCAGCGGGGAGGAGAGGAGATCGAGATGAACACCAAACGCCTGATTTTGACTGCATGCTCCATCGTGGCCCTGAGTGTCGGCAGCGCGATCGCGGGTCCCTGCAACACCGGCAACGCATCCACCGACAAGGACGCAGGCTCGGGTCCAGTCACCGTCGGCTCGGCGCAGCAGTCGCAAGGCTCTGCGAATGATACGAGTCAGCATCCGCCGACCAGCACGATGAATCGCGCCAGCGGTGAAACGGCGGCGTCGTCGGAAGATGCGCAGCGGCAGATGCAGAGCCAGCCGACTGCGGCACAGCGCGCGGAAGGCGCAAAGGCCAATCCGCAAAAAGCCGACAAGGGTTGTTGAGGATGTGCTGACACCGGCCGACATCGTGTCGGGAAAATCTCCCGGCGCATCGGATTCGGGAAGGCCTCCCGATGCATCGCACAAGGCTGCCTGCGCGTTTGCCCAAAAGTGAAGGCGTTTTGCCCGAGAGAGAACTAGGTTTGCGAAGAATCGAACAAGTGATGTTCAGCGCGCGATTACAGGCTTGCGTGATCGGCGATGCAGCCCTAGGTTTTGCCTCGCGCGATGTCGCGCTCAATACCTTGGGAGACCCCGAATGGCTTGGAAAGCTCCGAAGATCGTGGAAGTGTCGGTCGGCATGGAAATCAACATGTACGCCTGCGCTTCGCGCAAGTAAGACCATCCTGACGACCTGCCGCGGCTTCAACGGTCAACACCGTTGAAGCCGTGGCAGTGTCAGCAAGCCCCGATGTTTCGACGCATGTCGAATTGATCGCTCTCCTCCCTGAAGTCGTCACTCTCCTCTGAAGTCTCTTGGCCTGAAGCCACACCCGGGCCGGCTTTGACGATCACGCTCCAAAATCTCGACTCAACCGTCGCCGCAGTGTGTTACGCTGCCGCTTGGTCAGCGCTGTTGCCGCTTTTGGAGCGGCGCGCGCTTGCAGGAGCGGGGATGCGGCGAATTGCACATGGGGTTTTGATTGTCGTCGCATGCGCTATCGCGCTCGCGCCGCTCTGCACGCACGCCGAGGAGGGTTTTGATACCGAGCACATCTTCGGCTTCATGATCGGATCGGATGTCGGCAATCCCGGCGAGCGCGAATTCCAGAGCCAGACCACGGGGCGGTTCGGCAAAGGCGGCGGGACGTACCGCGCGGTCGGTCAGGAGGTCGAGATCGAGCTGGTGCCGCTGCCGAACTTCCGCGTCGAGATTGGCAGCAGCGTCGCACTGCACGACATCACCGGGGTCCCCGATATCAACGATCGCCGTCAGCTCAATTTTCAGGGATTTTCGCTCGACCTGCGCTATCGCCTGCTCGATCGCGAGAACGCGCCATTCGGGATGACCATCGCCGCGGAAAGCCATGGCGAGCGCATCGATGAAATGACGGGCGCGAAGGCGCGCAGCTACGGCACCGACTTCACCCTCGCATTCGACCGCGAGATCATTCCCAATTTCGCGATCGGCGCGCTCAACCTGATCTATCAGCCGGAATGGACGCGGTTCGAGATTCCCGACATATCCGACAAGAACTCCACCATCGGTGCGGCGTTCGCCGGCATGGTGCGTGTGCATCCGAACATCCTGCTCGGCGGCGAGTTGCGTTACTTCCGGCAGTATGAGGGCATCGGGCTCGGCGACCTCGCCGGCCAGGCGCTGTTCGTCGGCCCAACCGCCTATTTTCAGCTTTCGGAGCGCTCGCGCCTGACGGCGAGTTGGAGCGCGCAGGTGTGGGGACGTCCCGCGGGGACGGGCGCCAATCTCGACCTCGTCAATTTCGAGCGCCACCAGGCGCGATTGGTGTTCGGTGTCAACTTCTAGACTTGGACCGAAGCACGTCCACATGGGAGGTGCGCCTCTCCCCCATGCAAGGGAGAAGGAGCGAGGGAGGGTTCCGCGCTGCATTCTCACGCCGGTTTGAAACTTCCGGCTGCGTCGGACGTAGCCCTTATGCTATCTCTTGGCGACTATGAGGGCTTTCAGACATGAATCCGATTGATCTGATTGTGACTGTCTGTGCGGTGCTCTCGCCGGCCACCTGCGAGGAGCAGCATCTGGTGTTCGCCTATGGCGGGTCGCCAGCGCAATGTGCGATGGCGGCGCCGCCCTATATCGCGCAATGGGTCGGCGAGCACCCGAAGTGGCAGGCCGTGCGATGGCGCTGCGAGTATCCGCACAGCAACGACAAGGCGGATGCGGGCGGAGCAAAGCCCTTCGCCTGAGCTGCCACGCTATTTGGTGCAGTCCTTCAGGTCCTTGTCGGCGATCGAGAACACCGCGTCCGCCCTGATCTCGATATCGCGCACGACGCAACTCCGCGAATTGGGATAGCTGACCTTGGCATCGTAGCGACCGGGCTCGACGCCGGTGATGCGGAGCCGCTCGTCGTGGTCGACCTCCTTGTCCTTGTCGTTCAAGGTCTGGTTCGGCCCCCATTCGGTCTTGCCGGCCGGCGAGAGCTGGAAGCCCGAGATGGTCTCCGAGGTCAGATTCCAGAGCCGGATGCCTTTGCCCTTACCCTGCGCGGCGGCCTCGCCGGCATATGCCACCACCACGATCAAAGCCAGACACCAACGCATCATCAGCCGCTCCTCCCGGTTGCCGTCATTCTCTGATGACGCGCTCGACGTTCCTTGCCTTGTCGAAATTCTTCGCACGGTCAAGCCCGATCGGTGCGATCAGCCTGGTCGAGACGAGATCGGCGCCCTCGAAATCCGTGCCGATGACGGTTGCGCCGCTGAGATCCGCGCCGCCGAGCTGGGCGCCTTTGAGCGAAGCGCCGGTGAGGTCGGCGCCCTTGAGCACGGCGAATTCGAGATCGGCGCGCGAGAGGTCGGCGTTGCGTGCGTTCAGCCCCGAAAGCTTCGCGGAGCGCAGCACGGTTCGCATCAGCCCCATCGACTGGTTGCGCATATCGGCGCCGAGCTGCGCGTCCGCGATGGACGCACCAATCAGGCTTGCACCGGAAAGGTCGGCGGCGATGCGCGCCCCGGTCAGATCGGTGCCATCGAGACGGGCGCGCGCCATCTGGGAGGCGAACAGATTGGCGCCCTTCAGGCTTGCTCCGGTGAGGTCGGCCTCCAGCAGCCAGGCCTGGTCGAGAATGGCGCGATCGAGCCGTGTGCCGACGAGTTTCGCCTTGTTGAGCCGAGCCGCGCGGAAGATGGCGCCGGAGAGGTCAAGCCCCGAGAGATCGAGGCCCGACAGCCGCTTACCGGTGAAATCGGCCGGCGCGGTTGCGCTCGCCTTGGCCAGCACGGCTTCGACCTCCGGCCGGCTCATCTCGGCCGAGACCATCGCGGGCGAGGTGAGGTCGACGTCGCGCATCATGTCCTGCGCGGTTGCCGCAGGCGCGAGGAGCGCGAGGCCGAACGTCGTCAGGACAATCGTTGCCTTCATCATCAGGCTCCGCTTCACGCCTGTCTAGCACGCGGGCGGTGCGGCCGCCTATGAGGCATCGCGCCCGGCGCGCTCACCTTGCGTTCGCCGCGCGAGGCCGGCCTTGATCGCGGCGATCTCGGCCTCGCCCCGCGCGCCACGGGGGATCCCGATGGGCACCTCGGCCAGCATCCGCGCAGGCCGCGGCGACAGGAAGAACAGGCGGTCGCCGAGGCGCACCGCATCGTCCAGGCTGTGCGTGACCAGGAGTGTCATCACCGGCCGGCTTGCGACCAGCGTGGCGATCTCCTCGCGCAAGCGGCGGGCCAGCGCGTCGTCGAGCGAGGCCAGGGGTTCGTCGAGCACCAGCAGGTCGGGCTCGACGGCGAAAGCGCGGGCGAGCGCGACGCGACGCGCAAGCCCGAGCGACAATTCGCCGGGATAGTGGCTGCGATGGGCTTCCAGCTCGAGGATCTTGAACAGTTCGGAAAGCTTGACGTCGTCGACCTCGGGCGCCGCCAGCCGCACGTTCTGCTCGACCGAGCGCCACGGCAACAACCGCGGCTCCTGGAACACCATGCCGATGCGCGCGTTCGGCGGGCGCCGGATGTCGCCCTGGAAATCGCGGTCGAGACCCAGGATGATGCGCAGCATCGTGCTCTTGCCGCAGCCGGACGGGCCGACGAGGACGCCGACCTCGCCGGCACCGAGCGAGAACTTGACCGGCGCGAGCACCTCGTGCGTGCCGCCCGCCACGCTCGTGAAGGTCTTGCCTAAAATGTCGACTTCAAGCCGCACGGGGCCGCCACCGGGTTGAGCGGATTTCAAACGGCTGCACCAGCAGGGTTTCGATGACGAGCACGACGGCCGCAAAGCTCAGCGAATAGGCGAGCAGGCGCGGGGTGTCGAAAAGCTGGAAGGCGACGCCGATCTCGAAGCCGACGCCATTCGGCCGTCCCAGGAGTTCGGCGACCAGCACGATCTTCCAGACCAGCGACAGGCCGGAGCGCGCGGCAGCGGCGACAAAGGGCGCAAGCTGCGGCAGCACGACATGACGAAAGGTGCGCCAGCGCGACATCGCAAACACCGTCGCCATCTCGTCGAGCGAGCGGTCGAGCGCCCGGGTGCCCTCGCGCAGGGTGACGACCGCGGTCGGCAGCTTGTTGATGGCGATCGCCGCGATCGCGGCGGCTTCGGTAAGGCCAGCCCAGATATAGGCCAGCACGATCACGACCAGCGCGGGCAGGTTGAGCAGCAGGATCAGCCAGGGATCGCCGAGCCGGTCGGCGAGCCTGTTGCGGCCCATGAGATAACCGATCGCGCTGCCGAGCGACATCGCCAGCACGAACGCCAGCGTGACGCGCGCCAGCGTCGCGCCGAGATGCAGGAACAGCGCGCCAGAGCTCGCTTCCGCGATCATCACGTTGAGCACTGCAGGCGGCGAGGGTAGCTTTGCGCCGCCGACGAACAGCGCCGCGATCCACCAGATCGCGAGGAATAGGGCAAACGAGACGAGACGCAGCAACGTCAGTCTCCGCCTGGTGCATGATAGAAGGTCCCGGGATCGAGCTCCGGTGCCGGCCCGACCAGCTCGCGGCCGCCGACCTCGGCGAGCACGCGATAGAGCACGCGCGCATCGGCCTCTTCGTCATCGATGCTCCGGTGTGGGATACCGTCGCGATAACGGCTGCGATAGGCCTGGAGCAGGACGGGATCGCTGGTGCCGGTCAGCGGCGCGACCTTCTCCCATGCCGCATCCGAGGTCGTCAGCAGCTCCTTGGCCTTGCGCGTCATCGCGATGAAGCGCGCCAACAGGTCGCGATGGCTCGCGGCCCAGCCTTCGTCGAAGACGTAACCGACTGCGGCGACCGGTCCCTTGGCGCCAAGCTTCGGCAAGATCTCCTCGATGCCGGCGAGGCGACGAAAGCCCTTGGCCTCGAGCTGGGCGCAGAAATTCCAGAAATTGAGACTCGCATCCATCTCCTCGTCGAGCGCCTTGGCGGCGAGCAGCGGCGGCGCGCCATAGACGATGCTCGCGTCCGATTTGAGATCGATGCCGTCCTGCTTCATCCGCGCCTGTAGCAGCAGCCAGCTTTTGTCGATGGCGCCGCCGGCGACGCCGAGCTTGCGGCCCTTCAGATCCGCAAGCGTCTTGATCGGCGAGGTGGCCGGCACCATCACCGCGCCGAGCGCGCTCGAATAGGGATAGAAGGTGAGCTTGGCGCCGAGCGCGCGCTCACGTGATACCCATAGCCAGTCCGACAGCATGATGTCGGCATTGCCGGCGCGCATCGCGATCTTGCCGGCCTCGGTGCTCGCAAGCTCGGTAACCTCGAGCGAGAGATTGGCGGCCTTGTCGAGGCCCTGGTCGCGGATCGCAGACAGTTCCCAGGAGAATGTCCCGGTTTTCTGCACCGCGAGGCGGATTGTGTCCGCAGCATGGCTGGTCCCGCCTTGCGTCAGCGCGAGAGCAATCGATACGGCCAATATTCGAACCAGGCGTCCCATCACTTCCAGGCCATTTCCTTAAGACGCGTGCTTTTCAGAACAATAGGCATAGCATAGTTTCCATCGCAACCACGGGAGGACGGAGATGATCTCAGCACGACAGCTACGACCGATTGTCGCCGCTCTGGCCGTGCTAGCCGCCACCGCGATGGCCGCGCGGGCCGAAGAGGCCAATGATTATCCGACCGCGGCGCGTGCCGAATACGTCTATGGTTGTATGAAGGCCAATGGTGAGACCCGGCAGGCGATCGAACAATGCTCCTGCTCGATCGACGTCGTCGCCTCGATCGTGCCCTATGAACGATATGTCACCGCCGAAACCGCGCTCAGCATGTCGCAGGTACGTGGAAACCTCGGCACTCAGTTTCGCACCTCCGAGCAGGCGACATCAGCCGTCAACGATTTGAGGCGCGCCCAGGCCGAAGCCGAGGTGAGGTGTTTTTAGTTCTAGAGCAGATGCGTACCGTAGTCGTCATGCCCGGGCTTGTCCCGGGCATTCACGTTCTCTGTGCCGTGAGGTAAGGCGTGGATGGCCGGGACAAGCCCGGCCATGACGAGAGGCGGGTTCGGCGTCCCGTAATGGGCCAATCACATCCCCGGCTTCTCGACATCCCATTCGTTCCGGAACACGTGCCCGTCCGTATCCGTCGCCTCGGCGCGAAAATGCTTTGCGCCGTTGGAGACGTAGGTGAAGCGGATGTTGGGATCTTCCGAGATCGAGATGCCGCCTTCCACCGCCAGCACGAGGCTGTCGTCCTGCCAGAGCCCGAGCTGGTTGACGAAGAAGGCGGGAATGTAGAGTTGCGTGACCTGATCCATCTGCAAGCCGGAATTGTTGGGATGGCCGATCATGATCTGTGCCTCGCGGATCCGGCTGGCGGGCGCTTCGTCCGCTCGCGCGAATTGCCGGTAGCGCATCTGGCCGAGCCGGTTTTTGGCTTCCTCGGCGTTCTTCGCCGCCGGTGCGGAGCAGCCGCCGGACGCTTTCACATAGGTCTTGCTCACGTAGAGCTGCCCGTCGCTGAGCTCGGCGACCGCATGGACGTCGGTATAGTTGTTGACGCGCACGCGCGTTGAGATCTCCGACACGTTGGCATCTGGCCCGAGCTCGAACTTCGCGGCCATCGGTGCCGGGTTGCGGTCGATCACCAGCGTGATCGCGCGGATGCGCCTGTTGTCGCCGGGCGAAAGCTTTGCGCGCAGCGTGACCGGCACGATGGCCGCGTCTTCCGCCCGATATGGCATCTCGATGCCGATGACGTCATTGCCGTCGTTCATCGGACGGTTGTTGAAGATGTCCTGCACGAGACCCGGCCAGGGATCATAAGCCTCTTCCGTGCGCGCAGGCGGTGCCGCGAGGGCCATGCCGAGCAGTGCGGCCGCAAAGGTCAGGCAAAGCGAATGTTTGATCATGCGCGCGGCTCTCGCAGTGACGAAGCAGGGCGGCAGCGTAGCGCTCCTGCTACTCCCATTCAATTTCCGAAAATGCTGCGGTTGCGTTGCGGGCATTGTAGTCGTCGAACAATTGCCAGCGCCCACGCTCGCTTGCGCCCGCCTTGTCCGCTGCCGCCCTGATCGACTCGCCTTTTTGGTTGAGCGAGCGGACGTCGGCGAGCAGGGTTTCGAGATAACGACGCTCGTCGGCGAGCGCTGCGGGCCAGTCGCTCACGGGACCGTGACCGGGAACGACGCGCTGCGCGGGCAGGTTTTCGACCTGCCCAAGCACCGCGAGCCACCCGCGGATGCTGCCGTCCATCACGGGAACATGGCGCAGGAAGACGAGATCGCCGGCAAACAGCGTTTTGCTCGCCTCGTCCAACACCGTCAGGTCGTTGTCGCTGTGCGCAGCCGGCCACGCCTTCAGGATGAGACTGCGCGACCCCAGGTCGAGCCGCAGCGTATCGGTGACGAGCAGCGTCGGCGGCACGATTTTGACGGGATCGATCAGCTCGCTGCCCATGGTCCGGCGGAAACTGTCCAGATAAAACGGCCCGCGTGTTGCAAGCGCCTGCGGGAGTTTCGCATGGCCGACGAAGATCGTGCCGTCGCGCGCGAAGGCCATGTTGCCGAAGACGTGGTCGGGATGGCCGTGGGTGTTGATGACGTAGCGGATCGGCTTGTCGGTCTGCGCCCGCACGGCGGCGACGAGTGCTTCGCCCTCGCGGACGCTGCCGCCGGTGTCGATCACCGCGACCGCGTCCTTGCCGATGATGAAGCCGACATTGGCGATGGCGCCCTCGTTCTCGGAATTCATCAGGGCAATTGACCCGGCGTGCACGAAAATTCCGGGGGCGACTTCGCTCACAGGCAATTCAGGTGGGGTTGCGCGTGCTAGCGTCGACAGCCCCAACAGGGCTAGCACCGCGATCAGCCGAGCGACATGCGCCATCTTTACGCCTCAGTTCCGAACATCGCGCGGCGTTGCACTGCAACAAGTCGAGTCATCAAGCGAAGTCACCCAGAAACTTCGCCAACCATGGCGCGTAAAGTGATCCATGGATAGCATTCAATCAAGAAACCAGGAGGAAGCGCGATGACGGAGGCCGGACGACATCGTCGCTGGTTGTTTTCGCTGTTGGCGATTGCTGCACTATCTGTCGCTGGTGGCGTCGCGCGTGCGCAGACCACTGACAGCGGCGATCTCTCGTTCGAATTGGTCGATCCCAAAGTGCTGCGCGTCTGCGCCGATCCGCGCAACCTGCCTTTTTCAAATGAGAAAGGCGAAGGTTTCGAGAACAAGCTCGCGGAATTCTTCGCCGAGAAACTCCAGAAGAAGCTCGACTACGTCTTCTTCCCGCAGGCGACGGGTTTCGTGCGCATGACGCTGGGCGCGCATCGCTGCGACGTCATCATGGGCTTTCCGCAAGGTGACGATCTCGTCCAGGGCACCAATCCCTATTACCGGACCTCCTATGCGCTCGTCGCCAAGCCTGGCAGCGGGCTCGAGGACGTCGATACGCTCGAGGACGAGCGGCTGAAGGGCAAGCATATCGGCATCATCGCGGGCACCCCGCCGGCGACCAACATGGCGATCGCGGGCCTGATGGCGAACGCAAAGCCCTATCCGTTGATGATTGACACGCGCTTCGACAATTCGGCGCAGGCGATGGTTGACGATCTCACTGCCGGCACGATCGACGCCGGCGTGTTGTGGGGCCCGATGGCCGGCTTCTACGCCAAGAAGGCCGCGCAGCCGCTCCACGTCACCCCACTGGTGAAGGAAACCACCGGGCCGAAGCTCGTCTATCGCATCGGCATGGGCGTGCGTCCCCCCGACCAGAACTGGAAGCGGCAGCTCAACCGGCTGATCCAGGAGAATCAGGCCGAGATCAACAAGATCCTGGTCGATTTCGGCGTGCCTCTGCTCGATGAGAGTGATCGCCCGCTCGGTGCGGAGACCGCCAAAAAATCGCAATGACGAAATCGCAATGACGAAATCGCCGTGACGAAATCGACATGAGCATATCGCCATGAGGCGGCATCTTGCCGCTGCGCTCGTTGTCGCAACGCTTCTGGCGCCGGCGCTCGCGCAGCAGCAGGAGCCGTTCGAGCCGGAGGGCTATCGCACCGATAACTACCGCGCGCCGGTGCCGGCGACGCTTGCCGGCGCGCGCGTGCTGACGACGGCGGAGGCGGAGGCGATCTGGCATGAGAAGAGCGGCGCCTTCATCGACGTGATGCCGCGTCCGCCGAAGCCCAATCTTCCCGCGGGGACGGTCTGGCGCGATACGCCGCGCTTTGACATCCCTGGCAGCATCTGGCTGCCGGACACCGGCTACGGCGCGCTGCCGCCCGCGATGGACGACTATTTCCGCCGTGGCCTCGAACGCGCCTCGCACGGCAGCAAATCGGCGCTGCTGGTGATCTACTGCCTCGCCGACTGCTGGATGTCGTGGAACGCGGCCAAGCGCGCGCTCGCCTATGGCTACGCCAACGTCGCCTGGTATCCCGAGGGCACCGACGGCTGGGAACGCGCCAGGCTCATAACTTCAGAAGCGCAGCCGGAGCCGCGGCCGGACGAAGGCAAATAGCCGGCCTGCGGGAGGCGCCGCTACTTCGCCTTTTGCAGCTTGGTGATGGTTTTGGAGCCGTTGGCGTCGGTGGAGAAGCTCACGCGATCACCGGCATGGACGCTCTCGAGCATGCCTGCATCCTTGGCCTTGAACTCTTGCACCGGGCCAGTCGCACCGCCATTGGCGCCGACCGTGCCGCCCTGCACCTCCTGGATCGAAATGGTGCTGTTGAGCCGGTCGATCTTGGTGATCATTCCGTTCATGTTGTCTTCGGCGACGGCCGCCGACGCGAGCATGCCGATGGCCGCAGCGCTGGCGAGAAGGAGTTTTGCTGTTCCCATCGAGGCCTCCCGACGTCTAGAATCCACTTCGACAAGAGATCTTAAATAGATTTGGTTCCGGCCGACAGTATGGCAAAGGTCCATGGTTCCCGCCGGCCAGCGGGAACCTTGTGCGCACAGGCGTCAGCGAGGCTGACTATTCCATTTCCTGCTGGATCACGCGTCCGAGCGCGAACAGGCGCTGATCGATGGCAGTCGGCACCTCGCAGACGAAGCGCACCACCTTGCGGCGGTCCTCGAAGATGCGGGTTTCCCAGATCAGCTGATTGGACAGCGCGTCGATCTTGGCGTCGTCGCGTGGGGTAGCGCTCTGCAGGCTCTGGAGCTCGATGGTGTCGTCGCGGACCTTGTCGGCGGCCTCGCGCTGCTTGCGACTGACTCGCTCGAGCCCATTCATCACCGAGGAGCGCTGGGCATTGAGCGTGTCGAACAGGCCGGCGAACAGGAGCTTTGCGTTCGTGGTCTTGTCGGAGGCGGAGCTAGCCAAAAACTCCTTCACGGATTTTTCGGCGTCATCCAGCGGTGTCTTGCGCGCTGCCAGCTTCGATACCAGCGCACTCACCTTGGCATTGTCCTTCCACTTGTCCTGGACGTCGTCGAGCGGCGGCCCGGCCCAGACCGCGGCGAGCGAGACTTCCGGGACTTTTGCCTGCGTGCAGGGCCAGTCGGGATAGCGCGGATCAGCCGCCCGCGAGGCCGCGGTCGATGCCGCGAGCGTCAGGGCGGCTATGGTCACGATCCGAAATCTCATCCTTCGCCTCCCGCGGGCCCGCGCCGCGCCAGCCCTCGCGACGGATCATAGGCATAGATCGCGCCGATCATGAAGACGATTGTGCAGGTCGCGACCACCGCCAGCGAGATCCAGTTGATTTGCCCATAAAGTGCAAAGCGGATCAGTTCGACCGCATGGGTGAACGGGTTGGCCTGGCAGACGTAATAGAGATACGGGCTGCCTTCCTGCACGCGCCACAGCGGATAGAGGGCCGATGAGGCAAAGAACATCGGGAAGATCACGAAGTTCATCACGCCGGCGAAATTTTCGAGCTGCTTGATGCCGGAGGAGATCAGCATCCCCAGCGATCCCAGCATCAGACCGGACAGCACCAGCGCCGGCAACACCGTGAGATAGCCGAGTGGCGGCGGCGTGATGTCCCAGGCCCAGGCAATGACCAGGAACGCGTAGACCTGCAAGAGCGAGACCGCGGTGCCGGCGAGCAGCTTGCAGAACAACAGGAACCAGCGCGGCAGCGGGCTCACCAGGAGCGTACGCATATTCCCCATCTCGCGGTCATAGACCATCGAGAGCGAGGACTGCATGCCGTTGAAGAGCTGGATCATCGCCATCAGCCCGGGTGCGATATAGACCTCATAGAGGATGTAGGTCTCGTAGGGTGGGATGATGGAGATGCCGAGCACCTGGCGAAAGCCGGCGGCGAAGATGAACAGCCAGACCAGAGGCCGCACCAGGGCCGACACGAAACGCTCGCGCTGATGCAGGAAGCGCAGGCCTTCGCGCCAGACGATGCCGGTGAGGCAGGTCATGTAGGCCGAGAGCGGGAAGCCGCGCGGTGTGTCCTGTGCGGTGATGCTGCTCATGCGCCAGCTCCGGGCATCGTCTGCGCGCCGGTCAACCGCATGAAGGCGGAATTGACATCCTGCGCGCCGGCCTCGGCGATCACGCGGCTGACCGGTCCCTTCGCCAGCACCTTGCCCTGGTGCAGCACCACGAGGTCGTCGCTGGCCGTGATCTCGTCGAACAGATGCGTCGCCCAGAGCACGCCGATGCCCTGATCCGTTACGAGTTGACGGACGTGGCTGATGATGTCGGCGCGGGCCTTGACGTCGAGGCCGACGGTCGGCTCGTCCAGCAGCAATAGGCGCGGCCGGTGCAGCAGCGCACGCGCGATCTCGAGCCGTCGCATCTGCCCGCCCGAGAGATCGCGCACCTTGTTGCCGGCGCGATCGGCAAGCCCGATGCGGCCGAGCAGCTCGGCGCTACGCGCGCCGGCCTCGCGCCGGCTGATGCCATGGAGCGCGGCGTGATAGAGCAGGTTCTGCGTCAGGGACAGATCGAGGTCGAGCGTGCGCGGCTGGAACACGACGCCTAGCAGCCGCAGCGCCTCGCCGGGGTTTCGGCTGATGTCATGGCCGAAAATGCCGGCGCGGCCGGTTTGGATTCCGAACAGCCGCGTAACAAGCGAGAACAGCGTGCTCTTGCCCGCGCCGTTGAGGCCAAGCAGCGCCGTGAAGCTCGCGGGCGCAACCGTGAAGGAGACGTCGATCAGCGCACGGCGCGCCCCATAGGCATGGCTGATACCGTCGATCGAGAGTGCCGGCACCGCGGCCGGGGCGGGTCGCGGCGCGCTTTCGGTCGAGGCGACGATAGGTGCAGGTGTCGTCATGGCGCGATCGTAATGCCCCAGGGCAATTCGCCAACCTGAATGGTCTTGATCACCTTTTGCGCGGCGACGTCGATCACCGACACGTCGTTGGACACGCCGTTGGTGGTGAGGAGATATTTTTCATCCGGCGTGAACGCCATGTGCCAGACCCGCTGCCCGACCAGTAGGTACTTCGTCACCTTGCGCGTGGCGGTGTCGACAACGGCGATGCGGTTCGCCGGTCCCAGTGCAATGAATGCGGTCTTGTCGTCCTTGGTGATGCCGATTCCGACCGGCTGGATCGCCTCGCGCCGCAAACCAGGGATCTCGAACGTAACCTTGCCGATCACCTCGCGCTTTTTCGGATCGATGATCGAGACGGTGCCGCCGATCTCCGAGGAGACCCAGAGCTCCGAGCTGTCGTGCTTGAACTCGGCAAAGCGCGGGCGCGCGTCGACCAGCACGTTGCCGACGATCTGGCGCGAATCCGTGTCGATGAAATGCGCCATGTTGGTCGTTTCGGACGTGTTGATCAGCGTCTTGCCGTCGGGGCTGATCGTCATGCCCTCGGGCTCGACGCCGACCTGGATGTCGCCGATCCGCGCGCGTTTCTCCAGATCGATCACGGTCACGGTATTGTCGTTCTCGTTCGCGACGTAGAGCACCTTGCCGCTCGCATCCTGGGTGAACAGTTCGGGGTCGGGGCCGGAGGGCAGGGTGTCGACGATCCCTTGCGTCTTGGCGTCGATCACCTGGATGGTGTCGTCGTCGCCGACCGCGACCATCACGAATTTCCCGTCGCGCGTGAACTCGATGCCGCGCGGGCGCTGGCCGACCTTGATGGTCTTGGTCACCGTCCAGCTCTCGGTGTCGATCACGCTGACGGTGTTGCTCTTCTCGTTGGAGATATAGGCGATGAACGCATGGGCGGGCGCGGCCGCGAGCACCAGTCCAGAGAGCAGGCCAACACCCCACATGCGCATCGTCGTCGTCCTCACTTCAACTTGCATTTGCTCTCCGGGCGATCATAGCCGAGCGTATCGAGCTCGGAGACCTGGTGCAAAAAGCCTTCCTGCGGCGATACCGACACCACCATGCGGCCGTCGACCAGGAGGATGGGCTGGCGGAGCTGCAAATTCCAGTCGCGCAGGGTCAGCCGCGTTCCCTTGAAGGCGGCAACGGAAAAATCCGGCCCCTTGATGAAATCGGTGACTTTCTTGACGTCACCGGAATTGGTGCGCGAGGTCGCTTCGCCGATCATGCGCGCCGCGGTCCAGGCCTGCATGTCCAGCGCCGTCATGCGGCGCATGTTCAGCTTCATGAAACGGTTCTGCATCTGTGTGGCGCCCCATTGGTCCTGCGCCGCGTCCCAGCTTCTCGGCACGAGGCCGGCGGAGCCTGCGACCGGACGGGGGTCCCAAGTACGATAAGGCAGGTAGGCGCCGAACACCTCGCTCTCGTCGGCCGCGACCAGCACATCGTAGGCCGGAGCCTGCTGCGTGAATACGGGCATCTGGCGCTGGATCAGCGTCACGCCGCTATCGGTGCGGCGCGCACCGCCGGTGTCCTCGAAGGTACGCTCCTGCACGATCTTGGCGCCGAAGCGCGTCGCGGCGCGGCGCAGCGCATCGGCATAGAGCTTGTCCTCATCATGCGAGCCGACCACGAGCAGCCAGCGCGACCACCGCTTCCACACCAGATATTGCCCGAGCGCATCCGCCAGCATCGCGCGTGTCGGCGCCACATGGATGACATTGGCGCGGCAATCGGCCTCGCGCAGCCGCTCGTCGATCGCGCCGGCGTTGAACAGCAGCGTGCCGCGATCGCGCACGCCGTCGGCGACTTTCAGTAGCGCGTCCGCCGGCAGGTCGGCGATGATGAAACCGTTGTGCTCGGCGAGCGCGGCCGCGGCCTGGACCGGATCCTCGCCTTCCTTCAGGCGATGCTCCTCGAGCTTGAAGCGCTGGTTGAGAAATTTTCCGGTGGTATTGTTGTCCTCGATCGCAAGCCGCGCGCCGGCGACACCGTCATTCTCCGCGGGCTGCTCGACCAGCGACAGGGTCGATTTGGTGCCGGCGACGCCGAGATAGCCGATCCCGATTTCGGTAGGCTCGGCCGCGAGCGCCTGCGTTGCCGCAAGACCAACGCCAAAAAGACTGGCGCCGATCAGGCCGACCAACCATCGGATCATGTTTCCTCCTTGTCGTCCTCCCCGGCTTAGATATCGGTGGAGGCATTTCCCACCTTGAAACATGACCGATTTGGCTTAGCTTGCAACCCCGCATTTCGTCGTCGCGATGAGAAGGAGCAGGTCACGATCATGCGAGCGCTATTGGCGGCCGCCTTATTTGTGTCGACTGGTACGTCCGCGTTCGCCGATTCGCCGAAGCTTGCGGTGTTTGATTTTGAATTGATCGACACAAGCCTGCCCGGGGAGTTCTACGGATCGAAGCCAGAGAACGAGCGCATGCTGCGCATCGGCGATCAGTTGCGCAAGGAACTGGCACAGTCCGGCAAGTTCCAGGTCGTGGACATCGCGCCGGTGAGTGACGCGGCGCGGCATAGCAACCTCCAGTCCTGCGGCGGTTGCGACGTCAAGCTGGCGGGGCAGTTGGGGGCCGATCTCGAAATCACTGGCGTGGTGCAGAAGGTCTCGAACCTGATCCTCAACCTCAACATTTACGTGCGCGACGTGCACACCGGAAATCTCGTGACGGCGGCCAGCGCCGACATGCGCGGCAACACCGACGAATCCTGGTCCCGCGCCATGAGCTACCTGATCCGCAACCGCCTGCTCGCGCCGAACTACGGCAAGCCGGAGTAGCGGTTTCTTCGCCTCTCCCCGCTTGCGGCAGGGGAATCGCATATGAGCATCGACGAGGTCGTCATGCCCGGGCTTGTCCGCGGCATCCACGTTCTTTGTGCTGCAGGTAAGGCGTGGACGGCCGGGACAAGCCCGGCCATGACGATGTGGAAGCCCCAGCGCCTCAAGCTTTCACATCAAATGCGAGAGCTCTGCCTGGAACGGGGAGAGGCTGAGGAGAAGTTGAGCTCACGCCGTCAATCTTGCCGCGTGCCAGTGCAGATGGTCGCTCATGAAGGTCGAGATGAAGTAGTAGCTGTGGTCGTAGCCCGGTTGCCGCCGCAGCGTCAGCGGGATGTTCGCTTTGGTGCACGCGGCTTGCAGCAGCTCCGGCCGAAGCTGCTCGGTCAGGAAATTATCGGCATCGCCATAGTCGACCAGAAAGCCCGAATATTTCGCGCCGTCCTCGATCAGCGCGACGGTGTCGTGTGCGCGCCAGGTATCCTTGTTGGGACCGAGATAGCCGGTCAGCGCCTTGGTGCCCCAGGGTACTTGCGAGGGTGCGACGATCGGCGCAAAGGCGCTGGCGGCGCGATAGCGATGCGGATTGCGCAGCGCGACCGTCAGCGCACCGTGGCCGCCCATCGAGTGACCCATCACCGACTGGCGCTTGGCATCCACTGGAAACTTCTCCGCGACGAACCGCGGCAATTCGTCGGTGACGTAGCTCCACATATGATAGTTGCGCGCGAATGGCTCCTCGGTCGCATCGACATAGAAGCCGGCGCCGAGACCGAAGTCATAGGCGTTGTTGGGATCGCCAGGCACATCAGCGCCGCGCGGGCTGGTGTCGGGCGCAACGAAGATCAATCCAAGCTCGGCGCAAGCGCGGCGGAACTCGCCTTTCTCGGTGACGTTGGCATGCGTGCAGGTGAGGCCGGACAGATACCAGACCACCGGCAGCTTTGCGCCGTCCTGATGCGGCGGCACATAGACCGAGAAGGTCATGTCGGTCTTGGTCGCGCTGCTCGCATGGCGATACACGCCCTGCACGCCGCCGTAGGATTTGTTGGTCGAAACAGTCTGGATCGTCATGCCGAAAAACTCCGTGGCGTCTCACCACATCAAGATTGCAACGCATATGTGACCGAAATTTTGCGAAGGCGCGCTTCGTCAGGCGACGCCGCTGTCGATCGCCAGCCGCACCAGCTCGACCGAGGTCTTCACCCCGAGCTTCTGGCGCATGATCGAGGAAGTGTTGGCGACCGTTTTGTAGGAGGATTGCACCAGCCAGGCGATCTCCGAAAGGCTCTTGCCGGCGCTGAGCAGCCGCAGGATTTCCATCTCGCGCGCGTTCAATTTCGAAAGCGGATTTTGCGCGAGCTGAGGTCCGGCGAAGGCAATGCTGCGGGCGATCGCGCTCGGCAAATAGGTTTCGCCCTTGCCGACGGCGCGGATCGCCTCGACGAGATCGTTGGGGTCGCCGGTCTTGGAGACGTAGCCTTTCGCGCCGCACTCGATGGCGCGCGCGGCGAAGGCGGGATCGTCGTTCATGCTGAACATGATGATGCCGGCATCGGGCGCGCGATCGAGGATGCGCCGCGCGAGCTCGAAGCCGGAGACGGTCGGCAGGTTGATGTCGATCACGCAGATGTCGGGGCGCTCGACGATGAACACGCACTCGCCGCTTTCGGCGTCGGCGGCTTCCAGAATATCGATCTCGCCTTCGTCGGCCAGCACCGCACGGCAGCCGGAGGCGACGATAGGATGATCGTCAACGATCAGAATGCGCATAGGCGTTCCCCGCTACAGCCACTCGCGCCTCTCGTTTTGCGTCGCATGAGCCCAAAGGTCGCTCGCAATGAACGTTCCGCGTCGGACCATGCAACCCGGCCGAGATTGCTGTACGGTCCGGATTAGATATCGGGCGCTTTGGTCATGTCAACGCTCCCGATGAACGAACTTCGCGGGCAGGGGGCGGAAGCAATGTGGCAAAAGTTATCCTTGCGCGGGCGCATCAATCTCCTGCTGGCGCTCGTGTTGGCTTTGGGGCTTGGCGTCAACATCGCGCGGCAGGTTGCGGAGGCGGGGCCGCGCGTCCAGGCAGAGGACCAGAGCGTGATCCGGCTGGCGCGCGAGTTCATCGAGATGATCGTCGCCGAGTTGAAGGAGGCGCCGGATCCCGACGCCAAGCTGAACCAGATCGCGCACGACCTCAACCGGCAGCGCCACATCAGCATCGCCCTGCGCGATGCCAACGGCAACGCGCTGACGCCGCCGCGTACGGGTGAGGACGATGATGACGCGCGCGCGCCGCCGGCCTGGTTCGTCAGCCTGGTTCATCCCGAGCAGACCGCGGTCAGCGTTCCCGTCTCGATCCACGGCAATCCGGGCTCGCTGGTGATCACCTCGCATCCCAATGACGAGATCGCCGAGATCTGGGACGGCATCTTGACGCAGCTCGAGATCGGCTCGGCGATCGCGCTGGCGTTGTTCCTGGCGATCATGACGGTGGTCGGCCGCGCACTAAGGCCGCTCGAATCCCTCTCGCAGGCCATGATCGCGCTGGAAGCCGGCCGCTATGATGCGCGTGTCGCGCCCGGGGGAGCGCCGGAGCTGGCTGCGATCTGCACCCGGCTCAACCACCTCGCGGCAACGCTGGGGGAGGCGGTCGAGGAGAAGCGCCGCCTTGCCGAGCGCGCGGTGTCGCTCCAGGACAGGGAGCGCAAGGAGATCGCGCGCGAGCTGCACGACGAGTTTGGGCCCTATCTATTTTCGCTGCGCGCGCATGCGAGCGCGCTGGCAAAGCTCTCTGAGGCGCGTGAGCTGAGCGCCGATGCCGTCCGCAAGCATGGCAGCGCGATCCTGGAGCAGGTCAACGCGCTCCAGCAGTTCAACCGCCGCGTCCTCGAGCGCCTGCGGCCGGTCGGCCTTGCCGAGCTCGGCCTGCGGCAGGCGCTTGAAGCGCTGTCGCGGCTATGGCGGGAGTCGCATCCCGACGTGAGGATCGAAACCACGATCTCGCCGGCACTTGGGGTCACCGGCGAGACCGCCGATCTCACCATCTACCGGATCGTGCAGGAGGCGCTGACCAACGTGTTCCGTCACGCTCGCGCAACCGCGGTGAACGTCACGATCGAGCCGGCCGAGCAGCCGGGCGGTGCGCGCGAGGGGCGTGGCTGCGCGCGCGTGCGGGTCTCTGATAACGGCCACGGCATGGAGGAGGGCCAGAAGCTCGGCTTCGGTCTCGTCGGCATGCGCGAGCGGATTCTCGCGCTCGGTGGAACGCTCAACGTCGCATCCAGCGAGGGTGGCGTGACGGTGGAGGCGCTGATCCCGACGGCGGCAGGTTGAGGATCGGGAATAATTCCCGATTCTGTCGGGAAATATGGTGCCGATGGCGCCCGACCTTTTGTAGCTGGCGCGTTACTCGCCGTCGACTACACTTCACTCCCGCAATCGGCGACGTTCAAAACAGCCGACGCTTGGGAATGGGAAGGCAGGGGATGGGCGTGCGAAGGCTGTTGATCGCGTCGATGTCGACGGGGCTGGTGCTGTGGACTGACGCCGGCATAGCGGCGCAGGATGAGGACACCAATGTCCAGAACCTGCCGCCGGTCGAGGTGGTCGCTCCGGAGCCGAGTGCCCGCCGCGCCCCCTCGCGCCCCGCAACGCGCGTGGCGAGCCGTCCCCGCAGCCGCATCTACGTCTATCCGACCGCCCCGGGCAACGCGAAGGGCCTCGACGTCGACAAGGTTCCCTCCAGCATCAACGCCATCGATGCCAACCAGATCAAGCGTACCGGCTCGCTGAACGTCACCGACGCGCTGCGCGACAACGTGGCTGGCGTGAACATCTCCGAGGTGAGCGGCAATCCATTCCAGCCCAATGTCGAGTTTCGCGGCTTCGTCGCCTCGCCCATCGTCGGCACGCCGCAGGGGCTTGCCGTCTACCAGAACGGCGTTCGCATCAACGAAGCCTTTGCCGACAGCGTCAACTGGGACCTGATCCCGACCGCCGCGATCCGCTCGGTCACCGTGGTGACCAACAATCCCGCCTTCGGCCTCAATGCACTCGGCGGCGCGGTCAACCTGCAAATGAAGGACGGCTTTACCTACCAGGGCGCCGAGATCGACACCATGGGTGGCTCGTTCGGCCGCATCCAGAGCTCGGCGCAATGGGGCAAGCAGGTCGACACCAACTATGCCGTCTACGCCGCGCTCGAAGGTCTGCACGACAACGGCTTCCGCAACTTTTCGCAATCGGACGTGCGCCGTTTCTACGGCGATGTCGGCTACAAGGGCGGGGACAGCGAATTTCACGTCAATATGGGCGTCGCCAACAACAATTTTGGCGCATCCGCCACCGTTCCCGCCGAGCTGCTCCAGCAATATTGGGGCGCGACCTACACGACCCCGCAGACTACCAACAACCGCGTCGGCTACGTCAACCTGACCGGCAAGGTCGAGGCGACGCCGACCTGGACCTTCGAGGGCACCGCGCATGCGCGGGTGTTCGAGCAGCGGGTGGTCGACGGCAATCCCACCAGCGTGCAGGAATGCGCCGCTGCCGGCTTGCTCTGCTTTGGCGATGACACGACGCCGGCCAACGGCTTGAACGGCGCCCAACTCACCAACCCCTTCGCGCCCGGAACTCTGCTCGGCGAGATCGACCGGACGACGACGCGATCGACTACATTCGGCGTGTCCGGGCAGGCGACCAACACCGACAGGCTGTTCGATCACGAGAACCGCTTCGTGGTCGGCGCAGGCTTCGATGCCAGCGTCACGCGCTTCAACGCCACGGCCGAGCTCGGGACCATCGGCACGGACTATGTCGTCGCCGGCAGCGGAATTTTCTTAGGGAAATCGGGCACGCCCGACACCGGTGAGATGGGCCCGGTGTCGCTGCGATCAGTCAATCAGTACACCGGCCTCTACGCGCTCGACACCTTCAACGTGACGGATGCCTTCGCGATCACCAGTGGCGGTCGCTTCAACCACGCTCGTGTCACGCTGGAGGACCAGCTCGGTATCGATCTCAACGGCGATCACACCTACGATCGCTTCAATCCGATCATCGGCGGCACCTACAAGATCACGTCGGAGCTCACCGCCTATGCTGGCTATTCGGAGGCCAACCGCGTGCCGACGCCGCTCGAGCTCGGCTGCGCCGACCCGAACAACCCATGCCTTATCGCGTCCTTCCTGGTCTCCGACCCGCCCCTCAAGCAGGTCGTGTCGAAGACGATCGAAGCGGGCCTCCGCGGCACGAAGGAATTGAACATCGGCACGCTCGGCTGGAAGATCGGCGGTTTCCGAGCCACGAATTATGACGACATCATGGGCCTGCCGGTGGCGGGACGGCAGGGCTTTGGCTTCTTCCAGAACGTTGGCGCGACGCGCCGGCAAGGGCTCGAGGCTGAGGTCAACCTCAAATCGGCAGCGCTCCAGTTCCATGCGAGCTACGCCTTCGTCGACGCGCGCTTCCTCGATGCGCTCACGCTTTCGTCCAACAGCCCGTTTGCCGATCCGGCCACCGAAACCATCCAGGTCGTTCCCGGCAACCAGATCCCGGCCGTGCCGCGTCACCGCGTCAAGGTCGGTATCGATTATGCAGTCACCGACGCCTGGAAGGTCGGCGGCGATGCGCTTTTCGTGTCGAGCCAGTATCTGGTCGGCGATGAATCCAACCAGGCCTCGAAGCTGCCGTCCTACGCCGTGTTCAACCTGCACACGTCCTATCAGGTCACCAGGAACATCCAGGTCTACGGCAAGATCGACAACATCTTCGACAATCGCTACGCGACCTATGGCACTTTCTTCGATACCACCGCGGTGCCCAACTTCACCAACGGCGGCGCCAACTTCACCGACCCGCGCTCGCTGAGCCCGGCAAGGCCGCGGGCGTTCTATGCCGGACTGCGCGCGACTTTCTAGGGCTGCGGGTTTCGACCATCCCTATCGTCCTTGCGCTAGACCCGCGAGCGTCATCGCCGCTCTGAGTCGCGGCGGCTCGAATATCATCGCCTGATGACAAGAGGGGAAGCAGCCCCCGAAACGGATGCGTGACCTAACGCACGTTTCGCGCCGTAGCTTTGTGACAAAAGCTTAACCACGAGCTTCTCTCTGTCAGGAACGAAAACTGGCACGAAAGCGCACGTGACGTGGTTCAGTATGCGCCTCCCCGAATCAGGGTTGTCGTCACGTCAGCCGTCGACCATAATCTCTTGGCCCCGGCAATGAACGAACGCCCGAAATATGAGTGAGCCAGATGCACAACATGAGGGTTCCGAGGGCGCGCCCAGCGGGCAAGACCGGGCTCCACGTCAGGAGCCGCCTCGTGGCAGGAAGCCTGGTTCCTCTCGGGGCGCACTGATTGGAATTGCTGGCGCGCTCGTGACCGCCGGAATAGCCGCCGTCGTGGTATTGCCCAGCCTCACTCGCGACAAGCCGGCTGCCATTGGTGAGGAATCCACTCTGGAAGTGCTTGTACCAGCCGACATCAATGCAGCCCTTCCCACCCTCGATCCGGGAACAACGAAAGCCGCGGTGGATGACGCGAAGAACTGCAAGGTGCCGCTGGCATGGGTGACGTTGACGCAACGACCGAGTGGGCATGGTGGCATGGTGCGTGTCCGTTCGGGACAATATCTGTCGCCGCCGATCAAGCTCACCACTACACCTCAGCGCATCGCCATTCCCTATCCCGCGCCTTATCCCGCGGGCCGTGGTGTTCTTACCTTGGTTGGCGAGGCGGACCAGGTGGGGTTCTACCTGAGGCCCGGGGGTGTTCACGACGTCAACGGCACTTATTCCGTTAACGTGAGGTGGCAGGTTCGCAACCCGTGCCCATAAATGCCCAAGATGGGTGAACTCGACACCGTGATCGGGAATTGCCGACAATGAAAAACTTCTTCCGCAACCATCCGATGGTCGGCATGTGTATCGCCATGATGGTGGCCGCGGTCGGCACCCAGTGGATTCTCAATCCGAGATCCGGTCCGTTCAGCGCATTGACATGGGCGAACTCACTCACGATCGGTGCCGTGCTTCTGATCATGGTGGCCGGGTTCGCGCTGACCTACGTGGCGATGCGGCTCGGCACCGACCCCACCGGATTCGGATTGGTCCCCGTCGGGGAGGGCTATACGCCCGGGCGTCGGCTGAACGTGGATTCTCCGGCCCTAACCGTCCGCAGCGCCGACGAGGTGCTCGACGAACTCGATCAGATGATAGGCCTCAGCTCCGTCAAGGAGGAGGTCAACAAGCTGCTGGCCGGCATCGAGGTCGAGCGCAAGCGCCGTGAACAGGGGTTACCTGTGGCGAAGGTGAGCCGGCACATGGTGTTCACCGGGCCGCCCGGCGTCGGCAAGACCGAGATCGCGCGCGCCCTGGGGGAGATTTATCGCTCGCTCAAAGTGCTGCGCAAAGGACATGTGGTGGAGGTGCAGCGCGCCGATCTGGTCGCAGGTTATATCGGGCAGACGGCCATGAAGACGCTGGACAAGTGCAAGGAGGCACTCGACGGCATCCTCTTCGTCGACGAAGCCTACTCGCTCGCCGGCGAAGGCAAGGATTTCGGCCACGAGGCGATCGCAACGTTGATCAAGTTCATGGAGGACAACCGCGATCGCATCATGGTGATCGCCGCCGGATACCCCAATGAAATGCGTCGTTTCATCGCCACCAATCCGGGCCTGGCGAGCCGCTTCAACAGGACCATCGAATTCCCGGCCTATGAGCCGAAAGAGCTTGCTGCGATCCTGCGATTGATGGCCAGGCGACTACACGTGGAGTTGCCCGACGTACTCGAGCAAAGCCTTGTCCCCTGGATCGAGACCCAGTGGAGAAGCGAGGGCTGGGGCAACGCTCGCGAGATGCGCAACCTTATCGATAGGGCGTGTGAAGCCCAGTCCTTGCGCGTGGCCGCCGATCCGACCGCCGACATAAGCAAGGTCGAAATGGTCGACTTCGAAAGCGTAGGCGTGCCTTTGGTCCGAATGCACGTCCCGCCGCCGGCACCTCCGCCCATGCCGGCCATGCCAACTCCGGCTCCGATCGTCGTTGAACACGCGTTGGTGCCTTCTTCTGCGCCTGACCATCTGGCGCCACGCACCGGGCGCAGGCTGAAGGTTGCGGCCACGATCCACCCCGAACGTACCCTTGATCAGGCGCTGGACCGCCTCGAACAGATGGTCGGGCTGGAGTCGGTCAAGGAGGAGGTGAACAGGCTCATGTCGGCGCTTGAAGTCGAGCGCTTGCGCCGCGAGCAGGGGCTGGTCGTCGCGCCCATTAGCCGGCACATGGTATTTACCGGCCCGCCCGGAGTGGGGAAGACCGAGGTCGCGCGCGCGCTCGGCGAGATCTATCGCTCACTCAACGTGCTGCGAAAAGGTCATCTGGTCGAGACTGACCGCGCGGGTCTCGTCGCGGGCTACATTGGTCAAACCGCTGCCAAGACGCTCGACAAATGCAGGGAAGCGCTCGATGGCATCCTGTTCATCGATGAAGCGTATTCGCTCGCGCGACCGGGCAACGATTTCGGCCAGGAGGCAATCGATACGTTGCTCAAATTCATGGAGGACAATCGCGACCGCATCGTCGTCATCGTCGCGGGTTATCCGAATGAGATGCAGCGCTTCATCAATAGCAATCCGGGCCTCTCCAGCCGCTTTACCAAGACGATCGAGTTTCCGCCCTATGCCGCAAACGAGCTCGTCGCGATTCTACGGGTGATGGCCAAACGACAAAACTTCGTATTGCCGGATGATCTCGAGTCCAGCCTTGGTCCGTGGCTGAAGGCGGGCATGCGCAACAAGTCCTGGGGGCAAGCGCGCGAGATGCGAACGCTGCTTGAGCGCGCGCGTGAGGCCCAGGCCACGCGCATTGCGCACGACCCCTCGGAGGACGTGCGTCAGCTCGCCATGGCGGACATTGAGGCAGCCATCCAGATTTCCGGATATCGCGAGACCGTGCCGGAGAAGATCAGCGATAACCTCGTCAAGATTCCCGCGCTCTCCCGCTCGGTCACCCCACTGTCGGAGGGCACATCCGCTCTGCAGGCCGCCGTTGTCACGGTCAAGATTGACGGGGCTCACGGTAGCGGCTTTTTCATCTCCAAGGATGGATATCTGCTGACCAACCACCACGTGGTAACCGAGAACAAATTCGTGACGGTCAAGCTTACAACCGGCCGTCAGCTGCCCGGCGAAGTGGTGCGAACGAACAAGACGAGGGACATCGCCCTGGTCAAAGTAAATGAATCGGGAATGACCGCGCTGCCGCTGCAGCTTGACCTTCCTGAGGTCGCCTCCGAGGTTTATGCGGTCGGGACGCCGCGCGATGAGAAATATTCGACGACCATAACCAAAGGCATCGTCAGCGCCTATCGCACCGAAAACGATCTTTCGCTCATGCAAAGCGACGTTGCCATTCATCCCGGCAACAGTGGGGGACCGTTGGTGGACCGGTTCGGCAATGTCGTCGCTGCAAGCGTTGCCGGACTAACCATCTCGGGGGTGAGCGTGAGCATCAATTTCTTCATTCCCATCGCCGATGCGCTCAAGTTCCTCGCCGTTGAGCTGGTCAATCAGGACGTGGCATAGCCGTAAACGAAGCAATGGCCCCGGGATGGAACTAGCACGGAAAAATCAGATGACAGCGATTGGCCGGGCAGCGGCCCTGCATGTCGCCTTCTGGCAGTACGATCCCTGGTACCGTCGCGCGTGGCTTGTCTGGCCGCAAGTGACAGCAGTTCTTTTCGCGAGCTGGCTTCTCGTGGGTCTAATGGGTCCCGAAGCGGCAATTCCGCTGGGCAACTGGGCCAAGCCTGCCGATTGCAGCAACGCGTCGACCCCGGGCTGCGCAGCAACGCGGCGCGCCGCGTTTTTCTGGGACGATGAGGTCAGTAGACCCAGCATCGCCAATCAGATCACGGTCAACGTCGACCGGTCGACCTTTCGAAACTCTGCTGCAGACGACCAGCCGAAGCTCACGGCAGCGCTCGGCGCCTATTATCGCTATGATTGGACGAAGGCGATCGATATCCTGAGATCGGCGACCGCAAGCGACCCGAACGTTCAGTTCGTCACGGCGCTCGCCCTGCTGGTACCAAATTCGACCGACCAGACGCGCGACGCGGAAGCGTTGCTGCGCGAGGCCGCTGCCGGGGGACATCGTCAGGCCGGCAGCGTGCTCGGGCGCATACTCTTCTCGGGCGCGGGCGGCTTGCCGAAGGATGAGACGGCGGGACGGAAGTTGATCGATGACGCGGTGGCGGCTGGCGAGCCGTACGCGATGCGGCTTGCTGCTGCCGGATACGTCAGCGGCGAATTTGGCGGCACGTACGATACCGTCAAGGCAGTCGACCTCCTGCGCAGAGCGGCGGACAGTGGCGAGCTCATCGCCATGACGCAATTCGCATACTGCATCAATACCGGGCGGGGCGGGCTTACCCGCGACACCGCGAAGGCGATCGACTATTTGCGACGCGCGGCGGATGCGGGGTTTGAAGGTGCACAGCTCACGCTCGCGCGGTGGTTCAGAGACCGATATGGCTATCGGGAAGGCGAGGATTTGCCGGAATCGATCAAGTGGTTCGAGCGGTCCTATAAGCAAGGGCACTCGGTCTACGCTCTCGGGGAGCTCGCTTATGTCTACAGATACGCGCGGGAGGCGCCGTGGTTCGACACCAAGCGCTCGTTTGAATTGCTCCAGCTTTGCGCGTCTTTCAGAAATGCCTATTGCCATTATTGGCTTGCTCGGGCCTATCACGACGGTGCCGGGACAGCGCGAGACTACACCAAGGCCTACGCTTACTACACGGTTGCGAAAGAGCTCGGGCGGCAAGATGCCAACCTTCAGCGACTGGATGATTTCCTCCAACCTGCCGTCAAGACCAGCGCAGCGGAGCTGGCCAAGAGCATTTCGGCGGGCCTCAAACCGGTACCACGCGTGATCCTGCTGGAAACGGCGGAGACTGAGACAGCAGGCCCTTCTCCGTGGCCGGATCCCACCCAGCGACCGGCATCACCTTAACCGGCCAATGGATTGGTCGGCTCCGTCCCCGAAAAGCAGACCTTCAGGCTTCACGGAGAAAGGACAGCTGAGGGGCAAGCTGCGACGTAGCGGGAAGGGCCGTCTTTGTGAAGGGTTTCGGATGCCGGCCGCTTGATGGACAGCGCCGCGTATTCGGCGGCCGGCGTCCGAAAGCCTCCAAAGGAGGAAACCGCGCTGGGGGGACGTAGAATGCCGCGTGATCGAGCTAAGTCGTGTCAAACAACCTTCAGACGATCAATAGGGTCGTCTATGGGGATTTAATGTTTGGCGGCACCTGTACTTTCAAAGACTTGGCCGTAGTAAAAATACCACACCACACAATCTAGACGTGAGTTACTCGACATTCGAATTTCATGAGGCAAACTGATCTCTATCGATCGGGAAAGCCTCGGGAGTTGCTGAGGCGAAACTGTTTTGAGTTGCTCGTCAAGAGCGTCACGGCATTTAACTCTGCTTGCGTTGAGATTCCTGAACTGGGTCCAACGAGCGCGATGGTGCACACAATCACGGTCGAGAATGCCGGGTTCGAACTGGCTCTTGTGCATGGGGGTACTCCGCCACGAACTTCCAGATCAGCAGGTCCTCGATGACCCGACCATCGCCGACGGGCTAATTGCAACCGCTCGTCACGATGAACTGTCGCCTATTGCTTCGCCGTGTCGCCAGCCGCGGCGTTCTACCGCGCGAGCGGTTTAGATGCTATGGGCCGAGCGGCGAGGCCATGGCACCATCGTCGCGGCAACAAAGCGATGGAGCGCCCCAT